>CALMJY010000045.1 GCA_937864815.1 uncultured Bacteroidota bacterium | reverse complement strand
ACAAGTCAACAGAACACTTTATGAGTCAGATAGATCTGTCAGGCCAGCCGAACGGAATGTACCTTATAAATCTGTCGCTCGATAAGTTCAGGGCGGTGAGGAAGGTGCTGGTGGAGTAAAGTAACCGGCGACCGGCGACCGGCGACCGGTATAAATGATTAACGATTACTGATTACCTATTACATCAAATCAACTCCCTTTCCAGGGCAAACCTGATCAACTCGGCAGTATTCTTCGTTCCTGTCTTCTGAAGCAGATTCTTACGGTGTGAAATTATTGTATGTACTGAAATATTAAGCTGCCTTGCAATCCTTGTTGCACTGTGACCACCCGCAAGCCTGGCAAGGACTTCTTTCTCCCTCCTTGTAATATTCAGGTTATTGTTGTATTTTCTGATGAGATCATCAAAGTAGTGATCGAATTTACCGTTCCCAAACCACGAGAATGTCATATGATCGTTTTTCTTCAGGTGTGAAATGTCAGTAAACATCACCAGGGCATATACCATATTCCCTTCACTATCAGTTTTAAAACAGCAGGTATGCCTGTTTAACCTTATATATTTTCCGTCCTTACATTTTAACCTGAAATCAACCAAGAAGGATGCAAAATAGGGGTCATTCAGTAATTCCTTTTTATATTCCCTCGTAAGGGCGATGGTCCTTTTTGAGAATTCATAGGTATAATCATGGTCATCGGGATGTGTAATAGAAAACGCAAATCCGAATTCCCTGAAATTCTCAACCGGATATCCGGTGATGGCCTCAGTATTCGGATGCACATATACATTGCATCCTTCCGTATAATCATTGATCCAGAAAAACTGATTCCTTAGTATAAGGCTGTCATCGAGCCTGCTCCAGTCGATCAGTTTATCCTTATAACTCTTAAGGTTGAGGTCAAACTCCATCTGGCTGCAGAAAGCTCTGAAATCGTCGGGAACGTTCATAGGATCGGAGAGTTGGGCAGTTGGCAATAAGCAGTTGGCAATAAAAAAAATTAAAGTTCCTTTAAAAATTGCTGTAATATCCTGTTAAACAAATCAGGTTGTTCAAGCTGGGGTGAATGACCTGAATTGTGAATTAACTGTAAACCATTTTTCCAAAGACCCGGAACAGGAAACTCATTGAAATACTCCGTGTTAACAAACTGATCATTCTCTCCATGCAGCAGTGCAAAAGGCTTTTTAAATTCTGATATCTTCCTGTTTTCATCAGGAGCCTCCCCTCCCATCAAAGCCTTTCCTATATAAAACCTCACAAGTGGATCTGCCTTACCAATGCTTTCAGATATCTCAGCAGGGATATCGCTCCCGTGTTTTACAAAACCCGAAGCCAGTAAAGCAGTTTCATCTTCTGAAAGGTCGTGTTTAAAAGCAAATGCCAGGACCGGGCCCTGAATGAATGCCCTGTCCATCCGTGGAGGATTTGTCAGAGGAGGTGTCCCAAAAATCATTGCACCTTTCAATCCCGGCAGGTATTCCAGAGCACTAATAACCAGGTGACCACCGAGTGAATGGCCAACAAGGACGCCATCAGCGGCATCCAGCATATGGCATAACTCAATAATCAGTTTAATATATATGAAGGGAGAATAAACTTTTTCCGGATTTTTCATTCTGCCGGTATCGCCGTGGCCGGGCAGATCAGGTGCTATTAACCTGAATCCGTTGAAATGCGGATCATTAAACTGGTTTACAAATGTGGATGCCGACAGCGAATTACCATGGACAAAAAAAACAGGGAACCCATCATCCCTGTTCTGCTGAACTGCTATTTGTCCAAAACTGGTTTCAACAAATTTTCTGTTCATATTGAGATATTGACTTCACTCAAATATATAAATAAAAATCTTTTACTGTTACTAAAATAACAGAAAAAATCCCCCAATTGGGGGATTGACTATTTTGCGCACAGACAATAATTTTATAACGTATTTAAAAAGATAGCTATATGAAAAGAGTTTCAATTTCTGCGAAGCATATACCAATTGTAAAAAGCTATGTTTTGTTAGTGCTGTTTTGTTCATTTTTAACATCCTGTGGTAAAAAGGGAGCATGGGAATATTTTACATGGCGATATGAATTGGGCAAGAGTACATATCATTATTCCTGTGACAACGGGAAGGCAAATGACTATCAACAGGATGAAGATAATATTTTTTGGGAAGGAATGACATGCCAGGAACTTGGTTATACTATTAGTCTTCCAAAAAGTGAACGTGTATGGGGTCAGTATGTCGCAACCAACGATGGTAGTTATCCAGGTGCAAATGGCAAATGGGGAACAAATTCCTCTTCTTCCGGCGATCCATGCTCATTAAGCAATTATAAAGGGCCGACCTCTGATGTACAATCAGCGTCTTTCTGTCAGACTGCATTTGTTTATAAGTGTAAAGGTAATGCTGCAGGCGTTAAAAGTTCATGTGCCACCTATACACAATTCAGACAAGTCAACTCCAAACTTCCTGCCTGCCCTTATTGCAATTAAAATCAATGAAATATTTTGAACATTTCTTTAAAGGTACACTTCTGATTCTGATTTCAATAATTCTATTTTATATTATTCGTCTTGTCGGGTATGTCGACCAGATAGGATTAATGATCTATAGAAATTCAACCCTTGGCAAAAGCAATATTGAGTTGCCAAAACCTGTTGGTGGGAGTTTACTGAGCGGCTCAGATTCTGCAAAAGTAAAGATTACAGTATTTATTGATTATCAATGTACCTATTGCAAACAGTTTTTCAATGAGGTTGTAACAAAGATTGAAGAAAGGTTTGTTGATAGTGGGGTTGCATCTATATATATTAAGCATCTCCCTCTTAATCATATTCATCAAATTGCAGAACTCCTTGCAAAAGGAGCTGAGTATTCAAAAGCTAATGGATTGATCAGGGATTATACTTTTAAAGTATTTGCCTTCGACTCACAATTGGATACTACAACATTAAACCAAATAATGTATTCACTCAATATTGACACAATTGCTTTCCGGGAAAGTTTGAATACCGAAAGTTTTTATACTTCCATTGAAAAGGATCTTATTGAGGCCCGTGGATACAATATAAACGGTACCCCGACTACAGTTATAAATCAGAAAGTAATCCTTGGTCTCAGGGATTTCAGATACTTTGAGAATATAATTGAAAATGAATTAGTCTCTGGATCAGGATCAAATTGCCAATAAAATGGTTCTTAATAAATGTGGGATTTCAAAATCGTTATATCAATTCCACTATAATATAGTACTTATTATATAGTTCAAATATTAGAGTGTCTCAAAACTTTCTTATAACCGCAAAGGTTGCAAAGTAAAAATACTGAAAGACAATTCTTTGTGTTCTTTGCGTAAATTCTTTGCGACCTCTGCGGTTAATGGATTTTACTTTTAAAATACTGTCATTTAATATAATGAATGATGTGGTAAAATTTAGTTCAGCATAAATTCTAGAATAAGAATGTTATTACAGAAAAAAATTATAAATTAGATTACTATCTGAAAACCTGAACTGTATGAGTAAGTCTGCAATGCTTTTAGTCTGTGGCCTGTTCTTGTTTCTAAACATTTCACAGGCACAGGAATTAATAATAGGGAAAGAACATCTAAATGCTCTCGATTTCCCGATAAGCCCGGCAAATTTCATTAATTTCCAGTACAACCAGTTCATTTATAAACAGCAATGGATCCATTCCAGTGGCACAATAAATAAAATTGCATATTATTTTAATGGAAACTCTACTGAATCATACGATGTAAAGATATTTATGGGACACACATCCCGGACAAGCTTTTCCGGGAGGGACTGGATCTCCCTACAACAGCTTACCCTGGTATATGACGGACCTTTTAACTTCCCGGGAAATGATGGCTGGCTTGAAATAAACCTTCAAACTCCATTCACTTATAACAATACTGATAACCTTGTAATTGCTATCGATAAAAACTCTGTCGACCCTGAGGGAGGCAACGGATGGTTCTCAAATTCAATTCTCGATGATGAGCATCCATCAATGTATACCAGAGACAAGTTTTATAATATTGACCCGGCAAATCCGCAAGGGGAATTTGAAGCCTTTCAGCATATTCCAAATATCAAGATTTCCGGCTCACTGACAGAAACTCCTTATTTATATCTTTACGGACCTGCAAACAGAGATGTCTCAACAGATCCAAACAGCACGGTTACTGTTAATATTGAAACCAACCTGCCAGATTATACAGTAAATACACTTCCTTCATGGATCTCTTCAACCAAAGATCTTATCAACAGACAACTTACCTTTAAGGTTGTGGCATCTTCCGGAACCCTGAATGAAAATATAAGAACTGCTAATGTTATCCTTTCTGGAACTGATGTAAAACAGGACACACTCCTGATCAACCAGTATAAGTTTGAATCAGAAAAAATATTTACTGCACCATATTATAGTTCGGGACATGCATTTACAGATTATGATAGTGACAATGATCTCGACATTACAGGCTACAACACCGCGGTGGGAGTCAATTCTAATGGCAGTTTCACATTTCAGCCATTTACAGATCTTCCCAATACAAATGGATTGACTTACTGGGGTGATTATGATAATGACGGAGACCTTGATTTTGTGCTTATAAACGCTGAATATGATCCAGCAGGTAATATATGGACACCTGATATTGCTAAAATATACCGCAATGACGGTCCGGGAATATATACCGATATAAATGCCACACTTGATACATTCGTGCCTGATGAAAGTGCTGTATGGAGTTTTGCAAGCTGGTGTGATTACAATAATGACGGAAAATCCGACCTGTTGATAATGGGTGCTGACATCCAAAACTCAGCCAGCACAATCCTTTATAAAAATCTTGGCAATGATAAATTTGTCAACTCGGGTATAAAGCTGAAAAAAATATTCAGGGGTACTTCAGACTGGGGTGACTATAACAATGACGGACTAATGGATCTGGCAATTCATGGCAGGGATGTAAATGGAAATTCCGTTACAATTATTTACAGGAATGAGGGTAACGATACATTTACAGATATCCGGGCTGGCTTATATGGTCTGTATTCAGGTAATGTCAACTGGGGAGATTTTGATAATGACGGGGACCTGGATCTTCTGGTAAACGGTGACAGCAATGATGATATCAGGATTAAAATATACAGAAATGACGGAAATGATGAATTTGCTGATATCAAAGCTGGTTTAACACTGTTTGGCAGGGGATTCTACAAATGGAATGATTATGACAATGACGGAGATCTTGACATTGCCGGCTTCGGAGATCTTAACAAGTTAGAAACTGTTGTCAGGTACCGGAATGATGGCAACGGGAAGTTCGTTGATGATTTTTCCATGGTTGTTCCGGGATCAAGTGACAATGGGATAACACGTATCTCAAACGGCGATTATGACAAGGATGGAGATCTCGATGTACTTGTTTACAGGATGTACCATAACTACTTAAAAGTATATCGCAATAATTCGGATATCCCTAATACCTCTCCTTCTGTTCCGGGAGGATTGAGATCATTCAGGAACGGAACAAGATTCTACCTTACATGGAATCCCTCATCCGACAACGAAACTCCTTCAAAATCTTTATCTTACAATGTCCGTATCGGTACTGCTCCCGGAAAATATGATATTGTAGCCCCACTCGCCGATCTTACAACAGGATTTATTAAAATTCCGGGCATGGGCAACTGCTCAATCGATACTCTGTTCTTTATAGACAACCTCCCTCTGGGAACCTATTACTGGAGTGTCCAGTCAATAGATAATATGTATGCAGGATCAGCATTCTCTACTGAACAGAGCTTCTCTGTCTCGCCACCATTCAGTAAACTTGATACGGGAATACCGATGCTTTATAGTGCCTCAGCCGCCTGGGGAGACTATGATAATGACAGCGATATGGACCTTTTTGTTACAGGCAGGGTGACACAATATGATGGCGAAACAACCAGGATTTATAAGAATGAGGGAGATACAACCTTTACTGAAATAATTCTTGTAAACCATGGAAGGTATTCCGGTTCAATTAACCTTGGTGACTTCGATAATGATAACGATATTGACATTCTGATATCCGGCAAAAATAAAGATGGACAGGAAGGGGCAAATATAATCCGTAATGATGGAAATGATAAGTTCACTGAACTCCCGCTGACTTTCGCCTCGACACAATTCAGTTCAGCTATCTGGGGGGATGTTGATAACGACGGAGACCTTGATGTGGCTGTAAATGCTGAAATTTACAGAAATGTCAGTAAGGGAGTTTTTTCAGAAAAGATTAATCCGGGAGGCTATGCTGATATGACAAATAATTCTTTTGCTGATTATGACAACGACATGGATCTTGATTTCTTTGTCAGCTGCCAGTGGATTAAAAAAGAGCTCTACAAAAATAATGATGGAAATTTTTACAGATCCTTATCGAATTTTGCTCCACTGTATTTTGGATCAATGGACTGGGCTGATTATGACAAAGACGGAGACCCTGATTTGCTAATTTCGGGTTATGATTCTTTAAGAAATAATTTTACTTTCATCAGCCGGAATGACGGAAAAGGAAACTTTTACAATTTTGATGCTGAAATAAGAGGTATATACCAGGGTCAGTCCCGGTGGGGTGATTTTGATAATGATGGTGATCCTGATATTGTTTTAACCGGATGGAGCGGGGCAAGAATTTGTAAAGTTTACATAAATAAAGGAAATGACCTGTTTGAAGAGATATATGACCATCCGATTAATCCGCATGATGTTGTTGAGCAGGTGAATTACGTTTTATGGGGAGATTATAACAATGACGGCAACCTCGATTTTGTAAAGAACGGACTCATCTTTTCCAATAATTACAATACCCCAAATATCCCTCCTGCATCTCCTGACAGCCTGAAGGTTACAGTGAAGGGATTCGATGCTGTTTTCTCCTGGGCAGATCAGAAAAATACCGGAGTTGTAACATATAATATAAGGATAGGGACCAAACCCGGAGGATATGATATTGTTTCTCCAATGTCTGATATAAAAACAGGATACAGGAAGATACCCGTTCAGGGAAATGTTCAGAATAATATGTCCTGGTTTATTAAAGGCCTGAAACCGGCAGTTACATATTACTGGAGTGTACAGGCTGTAGACGCCGCATTTAAGGGCGGGCCATGGACAGCAGAACAGTCATTTATTATGGGAGATATATATCCTGATTTTAAGGCTGATACAGCTTGTAACAGAACACCAACATCATTTACCGACCTGTCCGTTTCTCCACTTGGTCCGATAATTTCATGGAAGTGGGATTTTGGGGATGGTAAAAATTCAACCATTCAGAATCCTGAACATGAGTATCAGAATCCTGGTGAGTATAGTGTCACACTTGCTGTTAAGAAGGATACCGTTACATTCCGAAGAACCAGGAAAATACTGGTAAAGCCCTCTCCTGCTGCTGATTTTGATTATGAGAATATGCCTCAGAACAGAACAGTAATTAATTTTACAAACAAATCCGACACCGGGACTTTAAAGATTTCGAACTGGTCCTGGGATTTCGGTGATGCACTTAAATTCGAGGGAAGGGATCCTCAACCACATGGTTATTCCGAAAACGGATTGAAAAAAGTCCGCCTCGTAGTAATGGCTGAAAATGGATGTGCCGATACTGTCAGCAAAGATTTATTTATCTGCAATGAACAGCTCGATAAACCCGATATAACAGCTAAAGGACCGAGTGTCTGGTACCTGACATGCACCATTACCAATGCCAACCTTTACAAATGGTATTACAATAACCAGTTAATAGCAGAAGCCAATAACAAATACTACTACCTCGCAAACCAGAAAATGGGAACATACAGGGTAGAGATATCCAATATGGGAAATTGTTACATACCTTCGGATGAAATAACTTTGCCTCTGGGCATAACCGGAACTGAAGAAAATGAAATTTTCGACGATGTCAGTATCTACCCCAATCCAACAACCGGAACATTCACAATAGAGATGAACAACAATGTCTTCGGGGAACTTGTGATCGATATCTTCACACAGACTGGAAGCAAGGTGCTGAACATAAAGTTTGAAAAAACAACTGAACACTTCATTAGCCAAATTGACCTTTCCGGGCAATCGAAGGGATTCTACCTTATAAATCTGTCGCTCGATAAGTTCAGGGCAGTGAGGAAAATTCTGATAGAATAAGGGGCACACGACGCACGACGCAAGGCGTTCGACAATTGATGTCCGACACTCGGTCATATTACCTTGTGCCCTTTGCCATGAGTTGTATATCGTGTGTCGAGTGTAGAAATGGACTTCCGACTACGGTATTTATATTGTTATTCAATTACTGATCAGAAAATACCTCACATTAGCTAACTTGACTTCATATATTCCCATTTATCAGATCAAAAGCAGACTAATCGATATTATTCCTGAAATATTAATATAACATATCGATATTTCGTGAATATATTGTAGATTTGAAAAAATATTTAAAATGATCAAACGAGCAATAACACCTCTTGTCCTGAAATTTCTTGATAATTTTCCTGCAGTGGCAATAGTTGGACCCAGACAGGCAGGAAAAACCACCCTTGCCAGATTATTACAGACACAGATAGAAAAAGAATCAACTTATCTTGACCTGGAAAGGTCAGTCGATCTGGCCAGACTTGATAATCCGTCATTATATCTCGAAACCAGAAAGGATGAACTTGTAATTCTGGATGAAATTCAGAGACGTCCTGAACTGTTTCCTGAACTACGGTCTATAATAGACAGACACAGGTTGCCGGGAAGGTTTCTGATACTGGGAAGCGCAAGTCCGGAACTTATAAGACAAAGTTCTGAATCACTTGCAGGCAGGATTACATATATTGAACTTACTCCGCTCCAGATAATGGAAATAGACAGTGATGAGATTGAAAAACTCTGGATCAAAGGCGGATTTCCCGAACCATATCTGACTAAGGATGACGAAATAAGGCAGTATTGGTATCAGTCCTTCATATCAACATATATTGAACGTGACCTGCCAATGTTAGGACTGAATACATCAACAGTTCAGCTTCGGAAATTCCTGAATATGATAGCAGGGATTCAGGGAAACATTCTCAATATACAAATGCTTTCACGATCGATGGGAGTCTCCTCCGTAACAATACAACGCTATCTCGACTTTCTTGAAAAGTCATTTCTCATCAGACGCTTATCTCCATTCTATTTAAATAATAAGAAAAGGCTGGTTAAATCACCAAAATTTTATATCAGGGATACAGGCATTCTTCATTCTTTACTTGATATTACAACATTCAAACAATTATGGAATAACATCTATCTTGGAGTCTCATGGGAGTCATTTGTAATTGAACAGATAATAACAAATATGGGGAAACAACTGCAAGCCTGGTTTTACAGGACTCATGAAGGAACCGAATGTGACCTTCTGCTTACACGAAATAATATTCCGGTCTCATGCATTGAAATAAAAATATCGGAAGCACCTAAAAAGACCAGGAGTCTGACTTTAGCATTAAATGATCTCAAGACTACGAAAAACTTCATTGTTATACCAAAATGTGATGATGCATTTAATCTTACAGAAAATATCCTTGTTTGCAGTATTCGGCAATTTACAGTAAAATATCTTCCGAGCCTGTAAAAGCTGCTTTCAGAAATATTTTCCACTACCTGGGCAATCGAAGGGATTGTACCTTATAAATATGTCGCTCGATAAGTTCAGGGCGGTGAGGAAGGTGCTCGTCGAGTAAAAGGGTATTCGGTAATCGGTATTCGGTAATCGGTAATCGGACTGACTACATCGATTACTGATTACCGATTACTGATTACCGATTACTTCTTCAAAATAAAGTTCCATGGTTTTGGCTTTTGCGCCGGGTGCCGGATGCCGTGAGTCGTGTGTCGTGAGTCGTGTGCCGTCTATCTTCTGTGAAATAATTAACAGTAACTTTCTGTTTATAAATATGATATAAACAATATTCCCGGCTTCGGTGTTATAGTTATGAATAGTTTTACTTAAACAATATTCCTGACTATGAAAACAAAATCCGGGATAAAAGGGCTGTTTACAATTACCCTGTTTTTATATGCTTCTCTTCTTTTTTCTCAGACATTCACCGAACAAACCGGGATTGTTCTTCCTGGAATTGCAAACGGTAACGCCCTCTGGGGTGATGCTGACAATGACGGAGATATAGATATCCTGATTTCAGGTTACGATGTATCAAATACACTGATAGTGAGGCTTTACAGGAATAATGGTTCCTTCGTCTATTCTGATGCAGGTAATATTTTTTCACCTGCCCTCCCTTCTGTGTCAGGCCAATACACCATGTCGACCCAGTGGACCGATATTGACAATGATGGATTCCTTGATATTATTGTAAATACGATATCTTCCGGCGATGCTAATAATATTCTTATCTACCGGCATGAAGCAGACCATTCCTATCTTCTGAAAACAACGCTCGATTTCTGGGCATGGCAAGGCAATTCTTTCGACTGCGGTGATTATGACAATGACGGTGACAGGGATATCCTTGTGGCCAATCATAATGGTTCAAGGATTTATCAGAATCAGGGGAATTTCGTTTTCAGGGAACAGGTCACTATTCAACTTGAAGGAGTGGGTGAAAGCTCATGCAGGTTCATCGACTTTGACAATGATGGCGATCTCGATATCTTTCTGAGGGGTTTCCAGGGTATTAATTATACCGGGATCGGAAGGTTATACAAAAATAATGGAAATAACACTTTCTCTCTTGTGACTTCATTATCAGGTCTGGCATTCGATGGATCCTCAGACTGGGGAGATTATAACGGGGACGGCTATCCTGATCTGCTCGTGAACGGGAAATATGATATTGCCAAAATATTCAAAAACAATGGTAATGATACTTTTTCATTCCAGAACCTGATTAGCCTTACAGGAGTATCTGAAAGCATGGCTAAATGGGGTGATATTGATAATGATGGCGACCTGGATATTGTCCTGAACGGCAAAAACGGCAGCAACAATATTACAAGAATATTCATTAATAACGGCAATAACAGCTTCACTAACCTTTCCGGCTTAACAATTGAAGGGGTATATAAAAGTTCTGTCGATTTGTTCGATTATGATAATGACAGAGACCTTGACATTCTGATAAGCGGGGATAATGGCAGTTCCAGGATAGTAAAAGTCTACAAGAACAATTCGACTGTAAATAATCCACTGCCCGCTGCACCATCAAACCTTTCGGTAACGACATCAGGTGATCAGATCATTCTCAGGTGGAATTCTGTAAGGAACGATAATACTATTTATAAATCAATGACATACAACCTGATGGTTGGAACATCGGCAGGAGGTGTGAATGTTGTGAGTCCGAATGCAGCATCAACAGGTATTTACAGGGCTGCCGGTATAGGGAATGCACAGCATGATACCACTTTCATACTAAGGAACCTTCAAAGAGGAGTAACATTTTACTGGCAGGTTCAGGCAGTTGACAACAGCTGGAAAGGGAGCCCTTTTACTTCAGGACCCAATTTTACATATAATGTGAGTTTAAGGGCAGGTTCACTGGCTGTACCTGTAAAGGATGCTGTTTCAGCCACTCTTACCTGGTCGAGAGGTAATGGCGCCAACTGTGCAGTTTTTCTGAAAGAAGCTGCAAGCGGTTCAGCCACTCCTGTTAATGGTTTCACTTATGCAGGAAATGCTGTTTTTAAATCAGGCACGCAAATTGGGACAAGCGGATGGTACTGTGTATATAATGGAACTGCCAGTGCTGTCAGTGTTAGTAATCTGAAAGCAAACACCGATTATGTATTTCATGTCACAGAGTATACGGGGTCCGGTGCAAGTACCAACTATGATATATCCACAGGAATTGATAATCCGCTGACATTCAGAACAGGAACATTAACTGAGATCAAAACTGCAAACCTCCTACCGGTATCCACTCCTGATTATAACAGTCCCACTTTTGCTTTCTGGTGTGATTTTGACAACGATGCCTCGAATGATCTCGATATTCTGATAGTAGGTGCCGCTTATTCAAGAATATACAGGAATGACGGTTCCAATATTTTTACACTTTTGCCTGTATCAATCGAAAACGGACAAGCTGCTGCAATTGGCGATTATGATAATGATGGTCTGGTTGATATTGCAATAGGTAAATATCCTGAAGTGTTACTTTACCGGAATACAGGTGGAGGAAATTTTGTTCTTCAGCCTGGCGCATTACCGGTAACCGGTGCAAACGGATCGCTTGACTGGGGTGATTATGATAATGATGGCGACCTTGATATTGTAATAAGTGGAAATTCCGGGACTGAAGGTAAATTTGTCAAAGTGTTCAGGAACAACGGAGGTGGAACTTTTTCCGAACAGCAGTCAATTGTCCTCGCAGGCATGGCTTTCGGAACTGTTAAATGGATTGACTATGACAATGATGGTTACATCGACCTGAACATCTCAGGCATGACTAATGATGCCTTTTATAATACCAGAATATACCGCAATAACGGGAATAACAATTTTACTGAACAGACATCAATTAGCCTGTCGGGTACCTCAAATTCATCGATCGACTGGGGAGACTACGACAACGATGGAGATGCTGATCTGCTATATACCGGTGATGTTATTTTTTCCTCACTTACAAAACTTTACAGGAACGATGGAAATAATACATTTACAGAGCAAACATTGGTAAACCTTCCAAGGGTTAATTACGGGACAGCAAGGTGGGGTGACTATGACAGTGACGGGGATCTTGATATTCTTATCAGCGGGTTCACAGGTGTTTTCTCCAATCCTATATCCAGGATCTATATAAATGAAGGTAACGGTAGTTTCACCGAAGATGCTTCTGCCATACTCCCTGGTACAGGATCAGCTTCTGCCGCATGGGGCGACTATGATAAAGACGGTGATCTTGACATTCTTCTTGTTGGCAATACTATTAATTCTTCCTTTGCCAGAATTTATCGTAATGAACTTAATATTGTCAATAATGCCCCTGTAGCCCCTTCAGGTATAACATCAACAGTTGTAAAGTCGGATGTAACTCTCCGGTGGAAAAGTATCAGGACCGACAACACTCCATACAAGGCCATAACTTATAACCTGAAGACAGGTACAACCTCAGGAGGAATTAACATTATGACTCCGCATTCTGCCTCCAATGGATCGAGAAGGCTGGCTACACCGGGTAACGCATTTCAGGATACATCATTTATTTTCAGGAAGATGACTTTCGGAACCTATTACTGGAGCGTACAGGGTATTGACAATGGTTTTGCAGGCAGCCCCTTTTCTGCCGAAGGGTCGTTTACCGTTTCTCCGGTGCAGGCTGGTTCCCTTTCTGCCAGGATAGTTGATAATAACAGCCTGCTCCTGAAATGGGACAGAGGCAATGGTGACAGATGTGCTGTTTTTGCAAAACAAACAGCTTCAGGAACTGCAAGCCCTGTAAATAATGCAGGATATGTTGCCGATCCTGAAATAGGGTTCGGAAGCCAGATAGGAAGTTCAGGATGGTATTGTGTTTATAACGGAAGAGCAGACAGTGTGCTTGTTACAGGGCTGCTTGCCAGCAAGTTATACAGCTTTCACATTTTTGAATACATGGGTAACTTCGGAAGTGAACAGTATTTTACACAGACAGCCGATGGAAATCCCGGGGTATTCAGTACAAGTCTTTTTACGGAACAGACCGGCATTACACTTAATTCAGGTTTATACAATAATGTTTCCTGGGGAGACTATGACAATGACGGTTTCATCGATCTCCTGATACCGGGTATGCCTTCAAGAATCTATAGGAACAACGGGAATAACACCTTTACTGAAAAAACAGGAATTGCCCTTCCTTCAGTTACACACGGATCGGCAGAATGGGGCGATTATGACAAGGATGGCGACCTTGATATTATAATAACAGGAGCAACAGTTCAATATCCGGCTTCAGTACCTGTTACAAAGATCTTCCGGAATGATGGTTCAGATGTCTTTACAGAACAAACTTCTATCATACTTGATCAGCTCCTATACAGCTCTGCAGCATGGGGCGATTATGACAGTGATGGTGACCTGGATCTTGTTCTTTCGGGAGCTACCGGTAATGATCCGAACTATGTTCCTGTTTCCAAAATATACCGTAATAACGGAAATAATTCCTTCACACATCAATCACAGATAACACTTACACCTCTGTACCGTGGTTCAAACAGGTGGATAGATTACGATAATGACGGTGATCCTGATCTTGTTATGACCGGATCACTGGATAACGGACCTTACTGGGAAGGAGTGACTAAGATTTACAGGAATAACGGTAATGGAACATTCACTGATCAGATGATATCAGGACTCAATGGTGCAGGGTATTCATCAACTGCATGGGGTGATTATGATAATGACGGTGATCAGGATATGATCTTTACGAAGCATGGTGCAATGATCCTTTACAGAAATGACAGGAATAATACTTTCATCCCTCACCTTACCGTTTCACTGCCCTACCAGGGTGCCTGCTATGCTGCCTGGGGTGACTATGATAATGATGGTTACCTGGATATTATACTTTCAAATCCCGGTCTCGACACTAAAATTTACAGGAACACTCATGGGATACAGATACCCGGAGCAATAACCCAATGGTTCAACAAACAGGATGATGATGCCGTAAAAAGCATCGGCTACAGCTTTGTAAACTGGGCTGACTATGATAATGACGGAGACCTCGATTTTCTTATTTCAAAAGAGAGTGGCCTTCCTACGAAGATATTCAGAAATAACAAAGTAATGAAATCAGGACTTTTCAAAGTCAATACCCCTCCGGATTTACCAGCCGGTCTTGCATATTCTAATACACCTCAGGGAGTCGCCTTAAGTTGGGCACCTTCAAAGGATAATGAAACACCCTCCGGAACACTTACCTATAATCTGAAAATCGGAACAACAGGCAGTAATTTCAATATAATGCCTTCACATTCCTCCGCTTCAGGTTTCCGTGAGATTCCGGCACCGGGTAACATGCAGCTCGATACTAATGCAATAATGGTTAATATGGCACCCGGAACTTATTACTGGAGTGTTCAGGCTGTTGATCAATCATTAAGAGGGAGCTCCTGGTCTCCGGTAATTACCTTTGAGGTCAAAAATGTTCTTGCATTCTTTACTGCCGATACCGTCTGCCAGGGACTGAATACAACATTTACAAATCAGTCAGTCGGATTCGGTGAAACAATAACCGGTTATAAATGGATTTTTGAAAGCGGAGTAATATCCACACAAACGAATCCGTCATATTCATTCAGCTCGGCAGGAGTTAAAAATGTCACTTTAATTGCCTTCTCGGCAAATACAAGTGATACCATTGTAAAACAAGTTCTTGTAAAAGGAAAACCACTTGTTGATTTCAGTGCAGCAACGGCCTGCCTCGGTACCGAGACTACCTTTACCAACCTGTCGGATATCACCGGACTCACAATAACTTCATGGTCATGGGATTATGGTGATGGCAGGGGTTCAACAGCCATGAACCCGGGAACACACGGATATCTGAATGCCGGAAATTATGAAGTAATACTAAGCTCAGCTGCAAATAACGGTTGTTCCAATTCAATAACCAAAACTGTTACTGTTGCTGCTTATCCTCAGGCATCGATTTCAGCCACTTCACCCCTTTCATTCTGTTTAGGTGACAGTGTCAGACTTGCTGTCGCATCCTACACAGGTCATACTTACAGATGGATGTCGAACGGAGTAAATATAACAGGAGGAAGTACCAACACTATTACAGCAAAATCAACAGGCAGCTATACAGTTGAAGTTATCAATCTTACAGGTAACTGTACAACTCTCTCTACTGGTGCAACCGTAACTGTACTCAATGCTCCTGCCGCACCGCTTATAACATATTCCGGATCGAATATAATATGTCAGAATGATTCATTATTACTCAGTGTTACTTCTACCCCTGGATATACTTACCTCTGGAAACTTAACGGAGGGGCTGTCGGGTCAAACACCAGCCGGCATTATGCAAAATCCAGCGGTACTTACTCAGTGACTGTAGCAAACAGTAACGGATGCTCAGTATCTTCATCAAACCAGATTCCGGTTTCTGTAAATGCCCTGCCCGTAGTCGGTAATATCAGCCAATCCGGTGAAACAAAATTCTGTAGTGGTCAAAGCATAACACTTAGTGTTCCTCTGAATACTTCTTACATATACAAATGGAAGAAAGGTAATACCGAAACAGGATCATCATCAAACAGCACCACTGTAAGTGAGAGTGGTGACTATTCAGTGGAAGTTTCAACATCTTTCGGATGCAAAATAACCTCCTCTCCTTTGAAAATTGAAGTTGTTGACAGGCCTGCAAAACAGGCAATTGATTATGGGTCATTCAGAATTGGTGAGTGCCTGGGAGAGAATCCTCTTAAGCTATCGGTTAAAAATATTTCTCCTGATTATACATATACATGGTATCTTAATGGATCCCCTGTAAGCAACGCTGCATTTATTGAAACCAGGAGTGAAGGCAAATATGTCCTTGAAGCAAATTATGACATATGTAAGAGTGACACTGTTTCACTGAATATTGTCTTCCCCTACACATTACCAAAGCCAGATATCAGGGCAAAAGGACCTACTCTCTGGTATCTCTCAACACCAGCCAAAGCAACTTACTACAAATGGTATCATAACGGTGAAAATATTCCGGATGCAGAAAACAAAAACTTTTATCTGGCAGGTCAGAAACTTGGTATTTACAGGGTTAGTATTTCCGATGACAAAAAATGTTACACTTTCAGTGATACAATAAGGATTCCTGATGCTCTGACAGGCATTGAAGACACGGACCCGTTCGAGGAGGTGAAAATATACCCCAATCCCACATCCGGTTTATTCACAATCGAGATGAACAACAACATCTTCGGGGAGCTGGTGATCGATATCTTCTCACAGACTGGAAGCAAGGTGCTGAACATAAAGTTTGAAAAGACCACCGGGCACTTCAGGAGCCAGATAGACCTGTCGGAGCAACCTGACGGGATATACCTTATTAATCTGTCGCTCGATAAGTTCAGGGCGGTTAGGAAGGTGCTCGTCGAGTAAAGGGGTATTCAGTAATCGGTATTTGGTAATCGGTCTGTCTGACACCGATCACTGATTACTGATTACTGAATTACCTATCACCTATAGACTTCTGTCTTCCGACTTCGGACTTCCAACTTCCGGCTTTTTTATCAAATTTCTGATAAAAAATTGGTACTTTGCTGAATTATTTGTATATTAATGCTCAATTCTCAAAAACCTGTATTATTGAAAAAATTTAGGATATGAAAAGATCTTTTAGCCTGGTTCTGACATTTATCCTGATTTATCTTCCTGTTGTTAAAGCTGCTGAATTTTCAGATAAGGAGAAAGCAGTTATTTATACAAACGCTGTCAAGGTCCTTGAAAACTATCAGACAGTGATAAATCAGATGGGCGAATATGTCGTTAATGACATAGAAAAGGCAAAAAGCAGTTCGGAGGGTTTCCTCGAACTGTTCGTAAACAGACAGGTTTTGCTTTTTAACGATCTCGACCCCTCACATAAGCTCAGTGAATTCTATGAGGCAGAAACCTATGCTTCAAATGTGATCCTCTGGTATCCCGACGGAGTTTCAATAACTCTCGATCTTGACAATGCCCGGGTCAGCAACATAATGGACCATGGAGAATCAGTATACTCTCTCGATATAATGGTCAAAAAATCCATGAACGGAAACTACCTTAACCAGACAATGAATAAGAATACAGAGGAGCTGACATTCAGAATTGCATTTGGTGTCGACAGTAAATCTCCCTCCAACTTCAGAATTGTCGGGATAAGAAATGCAGCATCAAATGTAGTGGTTGACTATTCAAAGGCTCTTCAGGAGGTTAACAGCGAGGATTTCAGTGCTGAGGATTTAGCCAAGATAGAATCTGAAGTTAAAGGCAGGATAAGGGATTACGCAAACTTCCTGTCATTGCTCGGCGACCCGCAGGAAACTACCGACGACAAGGAGTTTTATAAAACAAGCTTCACCGGTCTCTTCACCAATCCCGATACAAAGATTTTTAATGATATCAGACCTTCACCCGAAACTAAACTGATAACTGTGGCAGAATATCTGGCAGCATATGTTACCGACTACCCGAATGGTATCAGGAACTTGTCAGTCACAGCTGACTCAGCTAAAATTGGTAACGTAATGAAGAATGAAGATGGCTCATATTACACTTATGCCAATGCCATGAAATTCTTCTCGGGAAGCTACCAGGGAAAAGAAGTCTTTCGTGAGAATTTCCCCCTGATATTCAAAATATCATTCAATGCTGCAGGTAAAACATTTACCGATTTCAGATTCAACAGCGTCGATATAGCTGCCCAGAATTTCTATGATGCCGCCCCCGGAACCGTTGCTGATCAGAAACCTGAACTTGTAATCCAGCCAGTCTCCAGGAAAGGTTTCTGGCTTGGATTTACCGGTTCGTATGGCCTGACTCAGATAAATTCAGGTGATATAAGTTCCCTGAGTTCAGCTGTTACACCTTATTCCTGGGATGTAACAAATAAGACCGGATTTTCTTTTGGGGTCAACGCAATCTATTACCTTACCGATAATATCAGTTTAAAATCAGGAATCGAATACAACAGGTTTTCGGCCAATTATACTTTATTACTTGATTCTTTAGTGAATAAGGAGTATTCCCAGGATATAAACTTAAGATCGTTTAAAAAAATTGTCGATTCTGATATGGATTCTCTCGTTAATATCAGCTTCCTTACCATTCCGGTAACACTTAGCTATACGAGCGGAGAACCTGGGAAACTTGGATTTTTCGGTGAAGCAGGTATCAAAATATCAATCCCGTTAAACTGTAAATACACTTCCTCAGGAAGATTATATGAAACCAGAGGTTACTATCCGGATGTTGATGAGGTTTATAACTATGAACAGGATGCACTTGGGTGGTTTTACCAGAAGACAAACTTCAATGAAACAGGAGATGTCAAACTCAGGGGTATAAATCTGGCTTTTTATGGATTTGCCGGGGTTAATATTCCGATAAGCTATTATTCAAACATAAGTATCGGACCAGAAATAGTAATCGGACTAACTGACGTTATGAATCATGTGAATACATACCGTGATGTCTTCAGTAATCCTTATGAACATCAACCCACCAAAATAAAAAGTTTCGGTTTAAAAGTTAGTTTTGCATATAAATTGTAGTGTTATAGGAAAACAAACAACTATGCTTAAAAGAATATTTACTGTAACTGCACTGACAATAAGCCTGTTAGCTTCTGGCCAGACAAAAACTGCTGTCTCCAGCAAGGAGGCCAAAATAGTAGATGAAATAAACCTCAGCGAAGCAGACATCCAGGTTTTTAAGGAACAGACCAAACAAAAAGTTGACGAATTTCAGCAGTATATTATTACTCTTGGTAGCAAGGATCAGCCTGCTGAAAAACGTGATATGGCCGAAAAAGAGGCGATAAAACTTTTTTATAAAGGCGCCCAGATGGAAATTTCCATGGTACTGGCTGACGGAACTACACAAAAAGTAATGCGCCCAATGGAGAAGTACCTTGCCAGGCTTAAATCACTTCCCTATACCAAGGTTGTAATTAAATTCTATGATATAGCATATATCAGTGAATTCACAAAAGGTCCTGACGGGAAATACTATTCGACTGCAACAATTATTCAGGAATTCACCGGATTCAATGAAGACAATATTGTTTATACAGACGTTACCAAAAAAGATATTGAAATCATCATCGACCTTGTTGAAGATAAGTTCTTTAATGAGAAAAGATGGAAGATTTTCCTTGGCGATATCAAAGCCTCTGAAACAAAAACAACCTGATTATTGTGATTGTCAGACTTACATATAAACGAACAGCTATCCTGGCTGTTGTTATTGCTTTGGAAATAGTCATTGCTGTAAATTCATTTGCACAGGAAATAACTCCTGCTGTAAATCAAAATGAAAAGATCTTCCTTGCAAGGACAAAGCAGTTTAATGAATTTATAGACAGGTTCAATTATAAAACAACTTTTACAGGAGAGCCTGTTGATTCGGTCTTTATGACAAAAATGCCAAGAAACAGGATGATCAGTTTGCTCTTTGACCTCAGTGATAAAAGAACGGATAAAAATTCAAAGGAATACTCACAATTATATACTGACCTTAAAACCCGGTTTGTCAACGAGGTGGTAAACAGGAATCTGGAGGTCCCGAAGTATTCAGGGAATATTATTGCTGAAGCAAAATCACGGGTTATATATAAAGGAAATCCTCATAATATCAGTGTATTCCTCGCCCAGGAGGTAATAAGGGAAACCCGCAGTAAATGGGTAATCCTTGATGTAAAAGGTGATGTATTTAACTTCTTGAAAACGGATACTGCCTTTATACGCTTCATCCCCCCTTCAAGTAATGAGACCGATTTCATGAACCTTAAAAGGGCGCTTGAGGATGTCAGCTACCTCCAGTATTATGCAGCAAAAGATTATCAACCCGATTATCTTACCCTTTTCTTTTACCTGGTAAATACCGGAGCACTGAAATTTGAATATGTTAATGAGGTTATTTATCACATAGTTGATATGCCCGGCTGGAGCATAAAGGTCAGGGAATTCAACAGAAATGAACTTAATTCAGGCTGGCTCATTTCAGATCTCTCAGAAAACAATCTGGAGAGATATGATTATCTTAGGTCCCTGAAATAATTTCCATGGCTGATGTAATAAAACTTCTTCCCGATTCGGTGGCAAACCAGATTGCTGCCGGAGAAGTTATTCAACGGCCGGCATCAATCGTTAAGGAACTGATGGAAAACTCGGTCGATGCCGGAGCCGGGAACATCAGGATAATTATTAAAGATTCAGGCAAAACTCTTGTCCAGATTATTGATGACGGAACAGGGATGTCAGAGACTGACGCCAGGCTTTCATTCGAAAGACATGCCACATCAAAAATCACTTCTGCACAGGATCTTTTTGCCATCAGAACGAAGGGATTCAGGGGAGAGGCTCTGGCATCAATTGCTGCTGTGGCAATGGTTGAACTTCGAACCAGGAAAAAGGAGAACGAAACCGGAACACTTATTATAATAAACGGATCAAGGGTTGAAACTCAGGAGCCATGCAGTTGTCCCGAAGGATCCAGCTTCAGCGTCAAAAACCTCTTCTACAATATCCCGGCCAGAAGAAAATTCCTTAAATCTGACAATACCGAAATGCGCCATATTGTCAATGAATTTCAGAAAATCGTCCTTGCCCATCCTGATATAAAATTTTCATTATACCATAACGACAGTGAGGTTTACAACCTCGTTCCGGGAAATCTCCGTCAGCGTATAGCAGGTGTATTTGGCAAACAGATAAACCAGGAACTGATAACTATCGATACTGATACAACCCTGGTTAGCATAAAAGGATTTATAGGCAAACCAGAAACTGCCAGAAGAACTTATGGGGAACAGTTCTTCTTTGTAAACAACCGTTTTATGAAACATCCTTACTTTCATAAGGCAGTTGCTGAGGCTTACCAGAATATTCTTCCCGCTGAGGCTATCCCCTCCTATTTCATTTTTATGGAAGCCGATCCGGCATCAATTGATGTCAATATTCATCCGACAAAAACAGAGATAAAATTTGAAGATGAAAGGGCTATATGGCAGATCCTGATGGCCTCTGTAAGAGAAGCCCTGGGCAGATTCAACATAGTACCTTCGATTGATTTTGAGAATGAAGCCCTGGTTGATATTCCTGTAAAAAGCTCATCATCAGGCCTGCCTGATATGCCTGTAATAAAAATTAATACGGAGTTCAATCCGTTCGATAACGAAACTCCGGAACCCGGAAGGCAAAGTTATTTTGAACGGTTCGAAAGGGATAAGAGCGATGACTGGGAAAAGCTATACTCAGCATTTAACAAGGATGAAGCTGTAAACAGACAAAGCGAAAAGATCACTGAGAGTGCTAGAAAGTTTCTCCATATAAAGGGAAAATACATTGTATGCCCTGTAATCTCCGGCCTAATGCTTATCGACCAGAAAAGGGCTCATGAAAGAATACTGTATGAAAGATTTACTGATTGCCTTTCCAATGGAGAATCAGTCAGCCAGGTTGACCTTTTCCCTGTAACTTTTGAAATGAATCCCACCGATCTAATGCTTGTCAGGGAAATTGAAGAGGAACTGATGCTTCTCGGCTTCAGATTTCAATATCCTGATAATAGGAACCTTACAGTTAACGGTAAGCCTTCAGGTACCGGGAACTCAAACCCGATTGAGATGATCGAGATTATTCTGGAGGATTATAAGAAAAGCCAGGCCGATCCATCAACCGGTGCAAAAGAGAAAGTTGCATCAGCTATGGCATCTGCTTCTTCAATCCCTTATGGTAAAACACTTTCATCCGGTGAGATGGAAAACCTGTTTGATACACTCTTTGCCTGCAAGGCACCTAATTATTCTCCGAAAGGAAAACCTGTTATAACAATTATTACAATTGAGGAATTAGATAAAAGATTTAAATAGATTTGCGGTGACAAATTGTCGGGTATTCATATTGGCCCGACAATTGAAGTAAGAATATTAAATACAGATTTTAATGAACGGATTCGGAAGAGGCTTTTTGGGTTTACCCCCGGTAGTCAAAAATTTAATTATTATCAATGTCATTATGCTTCTGGCAGATTTTACGGTCAGGAGTATTTTCGGTGTTGAACTTACGATGATCCTGGGACTCTATTTTCCAAAGTCAGATTCCTTCCTGCCTCTTCAGATTGTCAGCCATATGTTCATGCATGGTAGTTTCTGGCATCTTTTCTTCAATATGTATGCCCTTTATATGTTCGGACAGGTTCTTGAACAGGTGTGGGGGCCGAAGAGATTTTTCATCTACTACATGGTATGCGGACTCGGAGCTGCATTCATACATGAAACAGTTATCCTGTTTCAATATGAAAGATTAATGAATGTCATCAGTCCTGATCAGCTTCAGATGGTACTGAATGATGGCGCTGAATATTTCAGACAGGGCAAGGTATTCTCTGATGAAACTATGAAGGAACTGCAGCTTCTGCTTAACACACCCACGGTGGGTGCGTCAGGGGCGGTATTCGGAATACTCCTTGCATTCGGGGTACTCTTCCCGAATACCCAGCTTATGCTGCTTATTCCGCCTATCCCTATCAGAGCAAAATACTTTGTGCTCATATATGGTGCCATTGAGCTTTATCTTGCTTTCAGTAATCCCGGAAGCAATATTGCGCATGCTGCCCACCTGGGAGGAATGCTGTTCGGCTATATACTCATTAGATACTGGCGAAAAACAACTACAACATTATACTGATGGGCATCTGGGATGATATAAAAAATACCTTTCACAATGGCAGCAGCCTTACAAGGCTGATCTACATCAATATTGCAGTTTTTATACTGATATCCCTCACAGCAATAATTGGATTCCTGCTTACCAATCCGATTGTTGCTGAAAGATCAATTGATATCCTTGCAGTTCCTTCAGCCCTCAATAAACTCATAGTAAGGCCCTGGACTTTAATAACATACATGTTCTTGCATAAAGACATCTGGCATATTCTGTTTAATATGCTGTGGCTTTACTGGTTTGGAACAATATTCCTCCGGTATCTGGACCAGAGAAAGCTTGTTGCCGTTTATCTTCTGGGCGGTATAAGCGGAGCCGTACTTTATATAGCTTCATTCAATATCTTTCCTGCATTTACCGGACTTGTAAGCGAGTCGGTGGCAATAGGTGCTTCGGCTTCGGTAATGGCTGTGGTTATTGCGATTGCTGCCTATGTGCCCGACTATACCATTAACCTTTTCCTTCTGGGAAGGATTA
This sequence comes from uncultured Bacteroidota bacterium, assembly GCA_937864815.1. GTDB lineage: Bacteria > Bacteroidota > Bacteroidia > Bacteroidales > VadinHA17 > LD21. The sequence continues at coordinate 33,722 of CALMJY010000045.1, read as the reverse complement.
AGCTGAAATATATGGCCCTGGCAATTTTTGTGCTGACATCATTCATGGATTTCTCAGTTAATTCCGGGGGGAAGCTTGCCCATATAGGGGGTGCAATTTTTGGTTATATCTATACTCTGAATTTAAGGCAGGGCAGGGATTTCGGAAAAGGAATCAATAGACTTATCGATAACATTATTACATTATTCAAACCACGGAAAAAGATGAAGGTTACATATAAGAAACCTTCTGATGATTATACTTATAATAAAATTAAATCTGAACATCAGGCCAAAATAAATTCCATCCTTGATAAAATATCGAAGGGAGGCTATGACAGCCTGACAAAGGAAGAGAAAGATACTCTTTTCAAAGAGAGCCAAAAGCGAAATTAACCCTCCAAATATCCCGGTTTAAGTAATAGATCCGGCTTCTCATCAAAAATCCATCTTATGATCTGTTTATATTTTAAGGAAGAGGTAATTTAGTGCTCAAATCAGAGATAACTTGAAAAGAATCCTGTACTGGGTACTGCTGAGCTTTAATGCCCTGGTTGCTGCAACCCTTCTGATATCATACCTTGCCGTGCATATCAGTCCGGGTGATTTTATCCTTCCTGCATATTTCGGTCTGGCATATCCGTATCTTCTGCTGGTTAATATAATTCTGGTAATTGTCTGGGCCATGCTGCTTCGTTTTGAGGCTTTTATCTCGCTTGCGGTCATCCTCCTGGGATTGAATCATTTTTCAAATTATATCAAGCTTTCACAACCTTCCGGTACAAAGGAAGGTGCCTTTAAAATGATCAGCTATAATGTAAGGCTCTTCAATTATTATGAAACCAGGAATGGACCCGGTTCGGAAAAGAAGGTTTTTGATTTTATCAGGGCTCAGGATTGCGATATAATATGCATGCAGGAATATTTTGTTCAGGGTGATCCTTCAGCTAATGAAAAGCTGGCTAAATCAATGCTGGGAGGAAAGTACCATTCTCATATTAAACTTATTGGCAGAGGTAAAAACAGATATTATGGAATTGCAACTTACAGCAGGTTCCCTATAGTCAGAAAGGGTGAAATAATACATCCCGGATCATCAAGCCTCACAATCTTTACCGATGTTGTTATACAGAATGATACATTCAGAATTTATAACAACCATCTTCAGTCATTCAGGCTGAAAAAGATGGAAAAATCACTGCTTGAAGAGATGACTTCTGAAGAAAAGGAGACAATAGAAGAAGTTAAATCTCTTTCGGTACGTCTCAAAAATGGTTTTGTAAGAAGATCTCTTCAGGCACAGGTAGTTAAAGACCATATCAACAGTTCAAAGTACCCTGTTATCGTAGCCGGTGATTTCAATGACACACCTGTATCCTACACATACAGGAAGATAAGAAGAGGGTTGAATGATTCATTCGTCAATTCAGGATACGGGGCTGGTTTTACATATAAGGGGAATTACCCTCCAAACAGAATTGATTACATCTTGTATGGTGATCCGCTCATAAATAATCATTTTGATATCCTGAAAGTTAAATACTCAGATCATTATCCGATTGTTGCCTGGCTGAGGAAACCTGATTAAAACGGCAATTTCCTGAAATCAACATTTCCTCCTGAAATTATCAGACCTGCCTCTTGTTTTGTGCAGTATACAGCCAAACCTGAAATAGAAAGACAAATCCAATCTGAGAACTTTTCATTGCTGATTTGATTCAATTACCAAAGGATTCATAAATAATCCTGTATGTGATAATTCCTTCCAATCATTATTAACCTTATTAATTAGTGCCAGTTTCTTTTCTTTGGAAAACCCTTTAATCTGTTTTTCCCTGGTAATGGCTTCTTCTATTGAATCAAACTTTTCAAAATAAATCAGCTTATCAACATTATATTTTTGTGTAAATCCCTTTATCTTCTTCTGTTTATGTTCATAACACCTTCTCTCTAAGTCATTAGTAACTCCGGTATAAAGAACAGTATGATGCATATTTGTTAAGATATAAACATAATATAAATGAATTTTCATTGATCTGCAGATTATTGTCAAAACAATTATGTAGCCCAAATTACTAAAAAAGTTTAATCCTTTAATAATAACAATCTGGTCTTCGCTAATGTTATTAAAGTGCCTGCTGATGCAATGTTTATCTGTAAAATTTCCTTAATTAATTCACGAGATTCCTCGCTTTGCTTTGGAATGACAATCTAATATTTGTATGGCAGTGGGGTGGTATAAGTTGGAGATTCCTCATTTCTCCCGCTTCGCGGGATCTCCCCGGCTAATTATAAGTAGCTAAGCAATTCTAACAGGTATCAAAGGTGCAGCGCACCGCAATATTAAAACAAGCTGATTAAACGTTATTAAAACGGCAATTTCCTGAAATCAACATTTCCTCCTGAAATTATCAGACCTGCCTTTTTACCCCTGAATATTTCCGGGTTCTCCTTTATTACAGCAAGCACAGTTGCGGATGAAGGTTCTATTATAATTTTCATCCTTTCCCATACCAGAAGCATGCATTCTATAATCGACTCTTCTGTTGCCGTAAGTATCTGATCAACATTCTTCCTTATTATTGTGAAAGTAAGATCACTAAGCGAAGTAAGCAGCCCATCTGCTACTGTTAACGGATTAACAGAAGGGACCAGCTGTCCTGAATTGAACGATTTCCACGCATCATTTGCATTCATTGGCTCAGCACCAATTACCCTGATTTTGCTGTTTAATCCTTTGACACATGTTGAGGTTCCGCTCATGAGTCCGCCCCCTCCCACAGGTGCAATTACAAAGTCAAGATCCGGCTTATCAGCAAGAAGTTCTAGTGCGGCAGTTCCCTGTCCGCAGATAACATTGAAATTATCATAAGGATGAACAAGTGTTGCACCGGTTCTTTCCATAATGGCCCTGGTTGTCTCTTCCCGCGCCTGAAGAGTCGGTTTGCAGAAAGTTATTTCAGCACCATAGCCTGCCACAGCATTTTTCTTAACTGCAGGGGCTGTATCAGGCATCACAATGTTTGCCTTTACCCCGTTCATGGAAGCAGCAAGGGCCAGAGCAGCAGCATGATTACCTGATGAATGAGTTACAACTCCCCTTTTCCTTTCGTCATCATTTAACAGCATAACTGCATTTGTTGCTCCCCTGAATTTGAATGCTCCGACTTTCTGAAGATTTTCACATTTGAAATAAAGCTCACAATCAAACAATTTAGTTAATTGCTGTGATGTCAGAACAGGGGTATAATGTATAAAAGGTCTTATCCTTGAATGGGCTGCCTGAATATCGGAAAGAGCTGGTAATCTCATAGTAATTGTTTTGATAAAAGTAATAAAAATAGATTTTCCCGATAGTTTTCTCAGGTAAACTAAAATCTCTCTATTTCTTGATAAAATGTATAAATATCATTTTACAGAAAATAATATGTGAGTATATTTAGCTTTGTTAAAAAAATAACACCATGATTGATCTGTCATGCAAATATCTGGGATTGAAGTTAAAAAATCCATTAGTAGTTGGAAGTTCCGGGTTAACATCCTCAGTTGAAAAACTGAAAGCCATCGATAAGATGGACCCGGGTGCTATTGTCCTTAAATCGATCTTCGAGGAACAGATTAAATACGAGGCCGATAAATTTCTTCAATCCGATCATCCGGGAATGACATCATGGAATGAGGCATTTCAGGGGATAGTAAATAAAACTGAATTTTATTACGACGAAGCTTTTGATTACCTCACAAGCTATGCAAAAGAACATACCCTGAACCAATATCTTGGATTAATAGCTGAGGCAAAGAAAGTTATAAGTGTCCCTGTTATTGCAAGTATAAACTGCAGTACCCGGTACGACTGGCAATATTTTGCAAAACGTATTCAGGATGCAGGAGCTGACGCCCTCGAGCTTAATGTTTATCTGTTGCCATCCGATTTTGAAAAAAACGGGATTGATAACGAAAATGTTTATTTCGATATCATTAAAGAGGTAAAAAAATATATCACTATCCCTGTTTCTCTTAAAACAGGCTATTATTTTTCGAGTGTTGCACAAACTCTTCTTCGCCTGTCTGAAACCGGAATATCAGGACTGACATTGTTCAACAGGCCATATAACCCTGATATCGAAATTGAAACACTTCATGTGAGTGCATCAAATATGTTCAGCACCGAATCAGAATATTCACATTCATTACGCTGGGTTGCACTTCTTGCAGGCAAAATCAAATGTGATATTGCAGCTTCAACAGGGATACATAATCATGAGACAGTTATCAAGCAACTTCTTGCAGGTGCCGATGCTGTTCAGCTTGTTTCGGTTTTTTACAAACAGCATCCTCATACTTTTGATATTATTCCGGTAATAATCAGAGGCATGGAGGAATGGATGATCCGTCACAAATTCAATTCAATTTCAGATTTTAAGGGAATGTTGAGCAGAAAGAATGTTCAAAATCCCGCCTCATATGAACGTGTACAATTTTTACGTCTTTTTTCAAGCATTGAATAATTCATTTACTGATAAGAAATATGGCTCATTCCGAACATCATAAAGAAAGAAATTCACTGGCCGGACTCCTTGAAAGGAATGTGGAGGTCCATGCCCAGAAATGTTACCAGTGCGGCAAATGCTCAGCCGGATGTCCGGTTGCAGAAGAGATGGACCTTCCTCCCAGCATGGTTATGCGCCTGCTTCAGACTGAAGAAGCTGCCAATGATGAGAAGATCCTCCGGTCGCACTCAATCTGGCTATGTGTAACATGTGAGATGTGTCTCAGCCGTTGTCCGATGGAGATTGATATCCCCTCAATGATGGATTTCTTAAGACAACGGTCACGAAGCGAAAAGAAGGTCCATAAAAAAGCAAGGAACATTATTGCTTTCCATAAATCGTTCCTGAATTCCATAAAATGGACCGGCAGGCTTTACGAACTCGGACTTATTCTCGACTATAAACGTCAGTCACTTAACTTGACACAGGATATTTCTCTTGCCCCGAAAATGATTTCAAGGGGCAAGCTTCATCTGTTCCCGGGCATTATTAAAGGAAAAGCCCAGGTCGCAAGGATATTTAAAAAAACAAGCATTTAAGGAGGCATTTATGAAATTTGGTATTTATCCAGGTTGTTCACTGACCGGTTCTGCAAGAGACTATAATGAATCGGTTTTTGCCCTTGCTGAGGCATTTGGTCTCGACTTTGAACAGGTTCCCGACTGGAACTGCTGCGGGGCAACAGCTGCCCATAATCTTAATAAAGAGTTGGCCCTGGCACTACCTGCCCGCATACTGGCACTTGCAGAAAATCACGGACTCGAAGAAATTATTGTCCCTTGTGCAGCTTGTTACAGCAGGCTTGTAGTGACTCAACATGAACTGAAAAAAAATCCGGAGCTTAAGAACCGGATCAGCGAAGTAATTGAGATGGATTACCGGGGAACTTCAAGAATACTTAATGTAATTGAATGGATCGACAAGTATATCGTACCAAAACTGGAAGAAAAGATCACAAGACCATTCAGTTATAAAGTAGCCTGCTATTACGGATGCCTGCTTGTAAGACCAAATAAGGTTCTTAATTATGACCGTGCAGAAGATCCTCAGACAATGGACATTGTCATGTCGAAATTAGGCGCAACTCCTGTTGACTATCCCTATAAAACAGAATGTTGCGGTGCCGGATTTTCGGTTTCGAGGACAGATATCGTATCAAAATTATCTGGAAAGATCATTGAGGATGCCGAACACAGAGGTGCTGATGCAATAATTGTTGCCTGCCCGATGTGTCATTCCAATCTCGATATGAGACGACCGGATATTAATAAATACTGGAAGACAGAGTATAAAATTCCTGTAATTTTTGTAACACAGGCTATAGGACTTGCAATAGGACTACCTGCACAAAAAGTAGGATTGGAACGGCATTTTGTCGAAGTAAACATCAGTTAAAGAGGAAAATATAAAATAAGATGGCAAGAATAGGTGTTTTTGTATGTCATTGCGGTGAGAATATAAGCGCGACTGTCAATTGCGGGAAAGTTGCTGAAAACATTGGCAACCTGAAGCATGTTGTTCTCAGCACTGAGTATAAGTATATGTGTTCTGACCCCGGTCAGACTTTAATAAAAGAGGCTATTAAGGAACACAAACTTACCGGTGTTGTCGTTTCGGCATGCAGTCCCCGGATGCATGAACCGACTTTCAGAAAGGCATGTGCTGAAGGAGGACTTAATCCCTTCCTCTGCGAAATGGCAAACCTTCGTGAACATTGTTCATGGGTTCATGATAAGAATGATCTGACAACTGAAAAGGCAATCGACATTGTCAGGACCCAGGTTGAAAAAGTTAAGCTTAACTCTGCACTTCAGCCTATCAGAGTTCCTGTAACCAAAACTGCAATGGTTATCGGAGGTGGTATAGCTGGTATACAGTCGGCGCTTGATATTGCCAATACCGGACATAAAGTCGTTATGATTGAACGGTCTCCCTCAATAGGCGGACATATGTCACAGCTTTCAGAGACCTTCCCTACCCTGGACTGTTCACAGTGTATCCTAACTCCCAGGATGGTGGAAGTGGCTCAGCATCCTAATATTACTTTGTATACCTATGCAGAGGTTGAAAGTGTGGAAGGATTTATAGGCAACTTTAAGGTGAAAGTTCGGAAGAAGGCTAAAAGTCTGGATGAGAAAGCATGCACGGGTTGCGGTCTTTGTACAACCAAATGTCCCCAGAAAAAAATTCCCAATGAGTTCGAACAGGGAATGGGAATGAGACCAGCCATTTATGTTCCGTTTCCTCAGGCTGTTCCCAACAGGCCCGTCATAGACCGTGAACATTGCACATACTACATAAAAGGCAAATGCAAGGTCTGTGAGATAGTCTGCCCGACGAAAGCGATCCGTTTTGACCAGCCTGATGAGATACTTGAACTGGAAATCGGAGCTATAGTAGTCGCTACGGGATTCGATATCAAACATGCCGATTTCTTCCCTGAATATGGTTATGGTAAATACAAGGATATCATTGACGGACTGCAGTTTGAACGCTTAGCTTCGGCTTCAGGACCAACTTCCGGTGAGATTCGTCGTCCGTCTGACGGTGAGATTCCCAAAAACATTGTATTCATCGCCTGTGCAGGTTCGCGCGATCCTGCAAAAGGGATTGCCTACTGCTCAAAGATCTGCTGCATGTACACAGCCAAGCATGCCATGCTGTATAAGCACAAAGTTCATGAAGGCAGGGCCCATGTCTTCTATATGGACATAAGATCGGGTGGAAAGAATTATGATGAATTTGTCAGAAGGGCAATCGAAGAAGATCATGTCAATTATATAAGGGGAAGAGTATCAACAATATATGAAAGAGACGGGAAGCTGATTGTAAAAGGTGTTGATACGCTGCTTGGAGCCCAGCCTGTGGAAGTTGTAGCCGATATGGTTGTTCTTGCAACAGCAGGAGTAGCTAATCCCGGTGCAGAGGATCTTGCACAGAAATTACATGTGTCATACGATTCGCATAAGTTTTTTGCAGAGGCACATCCCAAATTAAAACCTGTCGAAACCAATACAGCCGGAATTTTCCTTGCAGGTGCTTGTCAGAATCCGAAAGATATTCCTGATTCGGTATCCCAGGCTTCAGGTGCTGCAGTAAAAGTTGCTGCCCTCTTCTCACAGAGCGAACTTACCCGTGAACCCCTTGTAGCTGTTGTAAACCGTTATGCACCGCCACTTTATTCAACCTGTGTAGGGTGCTTCCTCTGCCAGTCGGTTTGCCCCTACCAGGCAATTGAACGTGAGGAATTTAAAACACGCGACGGGAAAGTAGTTAAAGCAGTAGCAAAAATTAATGAAGGTCTGTGTCAGGGATGCGGTACCTGTGTTGCTCTTTGCAGGTCAAAATCCATTGATCTGCTTGGATATTCTAACAATCAGGTACATGCCGAGGTTATGGCCTTGCTTAATGAGTATTAAAATATCAATAGGTCAATCTTTTTAAAAAGAGAAATATATGTCAGATTTTGAACCCAAAGTTGTCGCCTTCGTATGTAACTGGTGTACTTACGCCGGCGCCGACTTAACCGGTACAAGCCGTATAAAATATGCCACAAACGTTAAAATCATCAGGTTCCCGTGCACAGGACGAATTGATTTTATGCTTCTTCTGAAAGCATTTGCAAACGGGGCAGATGGAATTATAGTTTCGGGCTGCCACCCTAATGACTGTCATTACACTTCAGGCAATTTCCATGCAAAAAGACGCTGGATCATGTTTAAGGAACTTATGGATTTCATGGGGATCGACATGAACAGGGTTACCTTCTCGTGGGTATCTGCCGCCGAAGGTGCCAGGTGGGCAGAGGTGGTAAATACTACAGTTGCCAGGGTTCGTGAACTGGGACCTTATGTGTCATATAAGGAAATGGTAAACAAATCAGTTGAGGAGGAGGTGAAAAATGAATAACCTGGTTGCCCGCGCAAAGGAACTGCTGAACAGTAACAGTGTTCAGGTAGTTATTGGCTATGAAACAGGTCCAACAGGAGTGGCGCGTCCTGCATTTATCACCAACAGTGAAAAAGCAGACAGGCTGATTTATGATGAACGCTGCGTCCAGAATCTTGCAGTTTATCTTACAAAGCACGAAGTCAGAAAGCTTGGTAAAGCAGCAATAGTAGCCACCCTTCCTGTAATGAGAAGCATTATGATGTTAATCTCGGAACAACAGATAATTGGAGAAAATTTAGTTGTGCTGGGCATTTCTTCTGAAGGAAATTTACTCGACATAGCCGATATCCGGGTGATGCAGGGAATAATTGAAAAATCAGATCTCAGCAATCCCCCGGAATACAGGGAACTGCTTGCCGCATTAAATAAGATGAGTCCTGAAGAAAAATTTGCCTACTGGCAGAAGGAGTTGTCGAAATGCATTAAATGTTATGCATGCAGACAGGCCTGCCCTATGTGTTATTGCACACGCTGCACTGTTGAGGTCAATCAGCCGCAATGGATCCCGGTACAGGCAAATACACACGGAAACATGGAATGGCATATTTTAAGGGCAATGCATTTAGCCGGACGCTGCATTAGTTGCGGTGAGTGTGGAAGGTCCTGCCCTGTTGGTATTCCCTGCCATCTGCTTACAATGCATCTCACCGACAAGGTATTCAATTATTTCAAAGTTTATGCCGGTACATCTGACAAAATGAGTTCGGTAATGTCGACCTATGAACCTAATGATAAAGAAAGCTTTATAATATAAGATGGAAACAACCAGGAAACTAATCAGGAAGCAATCGCTGGAAAAGCTGTATAAACTTTTGTCTGAAACCAGGAAGATATACGCACCTGTTATTGCCGCTGATAAACAGGTGGAATATAAATACAATCCTGCATTTTCAGATATAACATTTGATCATATCAGGTCAACCCTTTCAGCAAAAAATGTTGTGTTCCCTAAAGTTGAGAACCTCTTTACATTTACCAATTCGAAAACTGAAAGTACAATCAACGATATAGATCTGAATAAGATACCTGAGGTGATATTATGGGGAGCACACCCCTGCGACAATGCGGCATTTGATATCCTGAGGTCGATTTTCTGCTGGGATATAACTGATGAGTTTTTTTCAAAAAGGCTTGAAAAACTTGTTGTAATAGGTCTGAGTTGTCATCAGAGTGATGATTATTGCTTTTGCACATCGGTTGGTCTTGCCCCCGAGTCTTCAAAAGGGAGTGATATCCTGCTCTCCAGACTGCAGAATGGAGATTATCATGCTCAGATACTGACAGAAAAGGGAAACAGTATACTCAATATGGCCGGAGAACTTTTTGAACCGGTCTCAGCTGAAAAAGAGCTTATTACAGAGGTTAAAGGGAAATTCAGTCATGAACAGGTAACTGAAAAACTTAAGACCGCTTTTGAAAATCCGTTCTGGGTGGAGAACTCGCTTAGGTGTATAGGTTGCGGTGCCTGTGCGTATGTTTGTCCGACCTGCGCATGTTTTGATATCCAGGATGAAACAAAGGGAAAGAACGGGAAACGTTACCGGAGCTGGGATTCATGCGGTTTCGGGCTGTTTACACTCCATACCTCGGGTCATAATCCCCGTGAGGTTCAAAGCCAGAGATGGAGACAGAGAATCATGCACAAATTTTCCTATATGCCCGAAAGAAATGAATCACTTGGTTGTGTCGGCTGCGGACGGTGTTCAAGCGGTTGTCCTGTTGATATGAACATTGCTGAACAATTAGAAGCTTTACAAAAAATTTAATCATTCAATCAGATGAGCGACAATATCTATAAACCCTACCTGATGGAGATCGATAATGTTATCGAAGAGACTCCTGATGTAAGGACATTCCGCTTAAAATTCAAGAATGCTGAGGATGCAGAAAAATTCACCTTTAAAGCAGGCCAGTTTGGAGAATATTCTGTTTTCGGAGAAGGCGAATCAACTTTCTGTGTGGCATCATCCCCAACCCGTAAAGGTTACATTGAATGTACTTTCAGAAAAGCCGGAAGGGTAACAAATGCACTGGCAAACCTCGAAGCAGGAGATACTGTAGGATTCAGGGGGCCTTACGGCAATACCTTTCCGATTGAAGAGTGGGAAGGAAAGAATCTGCTTTATATCGCCGGGGGAATTGCATTACCTCCTATGCGTTGCGTTATCTGGAACACTATTGACCTGCGCGAAAAATATAAAGATATAACCATTGTATATGGAGCCCGTACTGTCAGCGACCTGGTTTACAAACACGAACTAAAGGAATGGGAAGAGAGACCCGACATCAGGCTGGTAACCACAGTTGATCCGGGCGGACAGACTCCTGACTGGAAAGGTGAAATCGGTTTTGTACCGATGGTTCTCGAAAAGCTTGCTCCGTCTTCAGAAAATACAATTGCTATTCTCTGCGGTCCCCCGGTAATGATAAAATTTACAATGCCTGTATTGAAAAAACTCGGATTTCAGGATAAGGATATCTATACTACCCTGGAAAACAGGATGAAATGCGGTTTCGGCAAATGCGGCCGCTGTAATGTGGGAAAGGTTTTTGTATGTAAGGATGGTCCTGTATTCAGCTATGAACAGATATTATCATTACCTGAGGAATACTAGACTTCTCTCATTATCGGGAGCAGAAAAGTGTGACGACTTTTCCCGTTAAGCGTGGAAGTATATTACACCGTCATCCGTATTAGGTGCTTACTGCTTTTAAATAATCTCCTGGAGTCATAACGGGAATTTCCGATCTCTTGTAGTCCTTTGTATTTCTGGTAATTATTGCAGAAATTTTCTTGTTGTCCCGAGCACAGAAATATTGTATGCTATCCTCAAAATCTGCAAATCCTGATTTTAATGCATTTTTAATTGTCTGCTCTTCTACTTTTAAGATACTAAGAATATCAGATAAGTTATCAAGCTTTGAAATCACTTTATTATGAGTCTCAATTTTTCTGAGGATATAATACAAGTTGCTAAATGTCAATGAGGAAGAATACCCTTTTAGTTTTCTTTGATCTATTAAGGTGAATAGGATTGCAGCTTCTCTTGAGTAAGGTTTTCTGTCAATGAGAAAGTCGATAATGACATCTGTGTTGATAAAGATATCTGTCATACTATAAATACTTTTTTGCAAGGTAATCTGCCATTTCCTTTTTGTAATCAAAGTCTTCCGGAAGAGAAATGGATCCAAGCAATGATTTTACTCTTGGAGTTAATTCAGAATCATCAATTGAAGTATTCTTTGTAAGTAGTTTAAGGTAGTTCTCTACCAGATCTGAAAGGCTTCTGCCTTTGGTCCGAGCATAGATTTTTGCTCTGTTGGCCACTGCCTTATCAATGCTTAATGTTAATTTTGCATCCATTATACGTAGTAATTATAATACAAATATACGTAATCTTGTTTGGAACAACAACAATTTTTATCTTGAATTATAATTTGTCTGGAATGCTCAGAGTTGGCACCTGACGGCCCGGTGTCCGGGTATAACAATCATTGCAAAGCTATCTTGGGTGCAGGAGCAAAAGCAATAAGTGTGACAACTTGTCCCGCAAGGCGGGAAGCAACTTACCTTGTCCGTGTTAGGTGGAGTAGTTTTGGTATGTTTTTTGTTCTAAGAGTCTAGGATAATTTTTATCACTTTTATTGACTTGTATTAAGAAATGTCATATATTTGCTTTTGAAAAGATTGTTCTATTACCATAAGTCGCTTCATGCGGCGGTTGTTAGCTTGCTAATACGGGTGTAGAAGAATCTTTTTTCTTTTTAAAATTTTTCTGCTTTTTCAAGGTCAAATGGTGTTGCATGATTATAATATCTAGTTTGCCCCAGTTTCTTTTTGGCATAAATATCATAAATGAAACAGAATTTATTTTGTAACAAATCAAAATACTTCTTATCCCCTTTAGTAATATATCTTTGAAGTGCCCATAACATGTAATCTACCACACTTAATTCGGGTGTTGTTTTACTTGGAACAATATTACACGAATATGTCGGTTTAATATCCTCTTTCTTAGTTGATTTGTTATATTTCTTAATAGATGCCTCAATAGCATCAGAAAAGGCTTTGATACTATTACCAGACCTTCTTGAAAGATATATGTTATATTCCTTAAATTCTGTAAATCTGCCTTTTAAGAGATTTTGGATAAGATCGAAATAAAACTCTTTTTCACTTCCTTTATGCTTCTTTAAGAACACTTTAAGCTTTTTTCTACCAATAATAAAGTAACCTCTAAATGATTTCTTAGAAAGAAATTGAAAAAAGCGCTCCCTTACTTCAGGATGATCATCTTTCGCATGTAAGTACCAGCCTGGTTGATGGAGGGAATGAATATGTCGAAGAGATTTGTCCGCTATTAAACTCTTTTTGAAATTTTCAATTTCATCACATAGATGTTTTCGGTTTGTTACTGAAATTAAACCAATTATGAGAAGGGGAGAATATCCCTCCTTTTCGATAAGAAGTTTTTTTCTTTTGCCATAGAATTCAGGACTACCACTTTCATCAATATAATAATGGATCTTTCCAGTCCTACTTTTTTCTTTCTTACTTGTCAAAAGTCCCATTTAAAAAAAAAGAGTTCAGTATTAACAGTTTCAGGTAAACGAAAGTAATAAAATATAGTCAGACGGATGTCTCTGGTAGATAGATTCTATTACGCCTAACGGGAGTCTGTCTAATAACCTATTTTATATGTTTTTATATTTGGATACCTGTACGTGAAAAACTCAAAATAATCGATTCTCAGGGACTTCATTTTAGTTTTTAGACAGTCTGACGGCCCGGCAATATGGGGAGGTTGTGTTACCCGATGCCGCATCCGGGCAGAATCCAGGTACCACGCGGTAGCGGGGCCAGAGAGTTGTCACGGTGCAAGGAGGGTATGGCGCAGTTTTTACCGATCCCGGTAGAATAGAGTAACCAGTCATTTCAGGATAATGTAAGCCAGCCGACGGTCATGATGCTACAAGATTAAAAGAAAAAAGAAAGTTCGGGTCCATAAATTACTAGCAGTTTCTGCTCGGCTAGCGTTAACGTCACCAGGCAAAAACTGTGACAAACAACTTACCTATAGCATTGTCCGTGTTAGAAACAGGGATTTTTTAATCTTGAATTTTAATAAGATATTTTGCAATTCTTTCAACCTCATTCTCTGTGAAGATTGGTTCAAAATAAGTCAAGTATTTATTAAGCTCACCTAAAGATTTCACTTTTACATATTTGAAATCTGCATTCGGTTTTTCATTTATCATAACTAAAATATTTTTTACTGGAATTTGTTTATCACCCCATTTCGCCTTTACAAGTTCCTATAAATACTTTAATCGAGCATCAGGCTGTGAGGCTTTTAAATGTGCTAGTAAAACTGAAACTACACTCTGAGTATTACCATTTCAGATTACCAAGTCTCTCCATGGCTTTAAGGACATTTTCATGTGTTGCAAATGATGAGAACCTGAAATATCCTTCTCCCGACGGGCCGAAACCTGAACCTGGGGTACCTACCACATAAGCTTCATTAAGCAGTTTATCAAAGAGATCCCACGATTTGATACCCCTGCCTGAGTTAACCCAGACATACGGAGCATTTACACCGCCAAAAACCCGGAATCCTATTTTTGTCAGACTCTCACGGAGAATCCTGGCATTGTTCATATAGTAACTTATGACAGACTTTACCTCTATTTTCCCTTCAGGTGTAAAGATTGCAGCAGCAGCTTTCTGAACAGGATATGAAACTCCGTTAAATTTTGTTGTATGCCGTCTGAACCATAATGAGTAAAGCGATTTTTCAGAGCCGTCGGGAGCAGTGGCAACAAGGTTTTTCGGAATGACGGTATAGGCACACCTGGTTCCTGTAAAACCAGCTGTCTTTGAAAAACTGCGGAATTCAATGGCAACCTCCCTTGCTCCTTCAATTTCGTAAATTGAATGTGGAATTTCAGGATCGGAGATGTAAGACTCATAGGCTGAATCGAAAAGAATTATCGATTTGTTTTTCCTGGCATAATCCACCCATTTCTTCAGTTCTGGCTTACCTGCTGTAGTTCCTGTCGGATTATTGGGATAACATAAGAAGATAATGTCAGCTTTGCTTTGGGGAATTTCGGGGATAAATCCGTTTTCAGCATTGCATGGCATATAAACCATCCTGTCGTAATACCCGTTACCAAGGTATTCACCTGTCCGGCCTGCCATTACGCTTGTATCAACATAGACAGGATAAACCGGATCCTGTACAGCGATTATATTGTTCATGCCAAAAATCTCCAGGATATTTCCTGTATCGCATTTTGATCCGTCCGAAACAAATATCTCATCAGCCTGTATATCAGCGCCTCTGTCGTGATAGTCATTCTTTGCAATTGCTTCACGCAGAAAATCATAACCCTGCTCCGGCCCGTAGCCTTTGAAAGTGGCAGATTTTGCCATCTCTTCAACACCTTCATGAAATGCCCTGATAACAGATGCAGTAAGCGGCTGGGTTACATCGCCGATCCCCATTTTTATAACATCTGCATTTGGGTGTTCCTTTTGAAATTCACGAACTCTTCTGCCTATTTCCGGGAAAAGGTATCCGGCCTGAAGTTTTAAATAATTTTCGTTTATCTGCGCCATTTTTATACTTTTGTCGCAAATATATAAAGTAATTATTTCTCCCCTGACAATGAATTACATTTATTCCGCAGTAAGCAATGAAAAGAAGTTCTTTGGCAACACCGATCCGGTCCAGCTAACAGAAAGTTACGGCTCTCCGCTATATGTCTATAATGAAAATATTCTTAGAAACCGCTGCCACGATCTGAAAGGACTTATTTCCTATCCGAATTTCACTGTTAACTTCTCCCCGAAAGCCAACGGGAACCTCGAGCTTCTGAAAATTGTGAGAAGCGAAGGCTTAAGGGTAGATGCAATGTCGCCCGGTGAAATATATGTTAACCTGATGGCAGGCTTTAAACCCGAAGAAATATTATTCATCAGCAATAATGTCGGTGAAGATGAATTTCGCTATGCAATAAATGCCGGTGTGAAGATTTCTGTAGATTCTGTATCCCAGCTGGAAATGTATGGGCGGATAAACCCCGGCGGAAAAGTGGCATTCAGGGTTAATCCCGGTCATGGTGCCGGACATCATGAAAAGGTAACCACAGCTGGACAAAATACAAAGTTCGGGATAGAAATGAGCAGCGTCCCTGAAGTGAAGAGAATTTTAAAGGAATTTAACCTCAAGCTTATCGGGATAAACCAGCATATAGGATCTCTTTTTATGGAAGGGGGAGCTTATCTGCAAAGCACCGGTAATATACTATCAATAGCTAAACAATTTGAAGATCTTGAGTTTATAGATCTTGGAGGAGGATTCGGGATCCCCTACAGAAAACAGGCAAACCAGGCGAGGCTTGACCTTAAAGTGCTTGGAAACAAATTATCGGAACTCATACAGAAATTTGTTGCCGAGTATGGAAAGAACATAGAATTTAAAATTGAACCTGGACGATACATTGTTGCAGAATCAGGAATCCTCCTGGGAAGTGTCTATGCCACCAAAATGAATTATGATATAAAATATATTGGCACCGACCTTGGCTTTAATGTTCTTGTACGTCCTGTCATGTACGATTCTCATCATGATATTGAAATTTACCGGAAGAATGACACACCATCCCTAAAGGAAGAGAGTGTAAGAATCGTAGGTAATATCTGTGAGACAGGTGACATAATAGCAAAAGACAGGATGCTTCCTGAAATTTTTGAGGAGGATATTCTTGGTGTGCTGGATAGCGGGGCATATGGCTATTCCATGAGTTCAAATTACAATAACCGTCTCCGTCCTGCCGAAGTTCTGATACAGGCAGATGGTAATCCCAGACTGATCCGCAGAAGAGACACACTTGACGATATTGTCAGAAATTTCACAATCTGATAGTCAATCCTGATCAATATAAATTATGGAAAAAAACAGTTTTGTTAAGATGCACGGACTGGGCAATGAATATATTGTCCTCGATAGTTCAAACATAGATTTTCAACTTTCAAAGCAGGCTATAATACGTTTGTGCAACATACACTTCGGGATAGGTTCTGACGGGATTGTAATGAAAGTTCCATCCTCTAAAGCTGACTTTGGGTTCAGGGTGTACAATCCTGACGGCTCTGAGGCTGAGAAAAGCGGAAACGGGTTACGCATTTTTTGCAAGTACCTCTTCGATTATGGCTTCTGTACAAAACGTAAATTTTCGGTTGAAACACTTACCGATATAGTTTATGCTGAAATTGTGGAAGAAAAAGCCGGAAAAGCATTGCTTATCCGGGTAGATATGGGTAAGGCAAAATTTATATCGCGTGAGATCCCTGTTAACTCAGATCTCCCGGAATTCATCGGACAAAAAATTATGGCCGGTGATAAGGAATATGAAGTAAACTGTGTTTCTGTCGGGAATCCTCATTGTGTTGTCATTAAGGATGTTCTTGACGAGAAAGAGATCCGTAAATATGGTCCGTTACTTGAAAACCACCCAATGTTTCCAAACCGCATTAATGTTCAGTTTGCAAAGGTTTTATCAGATCATGATGCTCAAATTCTAATATGGGAACGCGGAGCAGGATTTACCCTGGCATCCGGCAGCTCGTCATGTGCAGCATCAAGCGTTCTGGTAAAAAAAGGCCTCATTAAGGGTGACCTCACGATGCATATGATCGGTGGTACACTGAAAATTGATATAGACAGGGAGTGGAACATCCGGATGACAGGTGAAGTGAGAGAAATTGTCAGGGGTGTTCTTGGCAGCGAATTGCTTGAAGATTTGGATAAAGAAATGTCAGGTTAATTCTGACTTGACGCAGGCGATCAGCTTAAGACTTCTTTTAATGAAGTTAAGGGATAGCAAAAGTGTCCCCTCCTTCAAAAGCTAATCTTTGTACTCATCTTCAAATAAGCTAGCAGCTGAAGGGAGATGGAGGTCCCTTGCTTCGCTTCGGGATGACAGGTAATTAGTTGAGAGACAGAGGGAAATAAGCGGCGAGCCGCATCAGTATTCAGGATAAATGAAGAATGTATATTTGCGGCTCGCCGCTTATTTCCCTCATATTTTACACTAAAATAACCTGTCATCCCGATCCCGCTTTAGCGGAGAGGGATCTCCTACTAATAGTAGGAACTTATATAAAAAAGTTGCCTACAAAGAGTCAACTCAAAAGGAGGGGAAAATTATACCATTATCTCCTGCATTAAAACAATTTATTGATTGACAGTCTTGGGGCTTGATCACTGTGTCAACAGGCTCCAGGGTAAAGTCCCCCTACGTGGGATTTAGGGGTAAAAAATAAAGGGATCCTGTTAATTGGGATCCCTTTTATTTATATGCGTAATTGTACTAACCGAAAATACTCCATGCAACTGTAACACCTGCCATAACAACTGCTACCATCGACATGAGTTTTATAAGGATATTCATTGAAGGGCCGCATGTATCTTTAAATGGATCACCAACAGTGTCGCCAACAATACTTGCTTTATGACAATCGCTTTTCTTTCCTCCAAAATTACCTCTTTCAATATACTTTTTAGCGTTATCCCATGCACCACCTGAGTTATTGAGCATACTGGCAAGTGTAAAACCTGTTGTCATACCTCCCACTAACAATCCGACTACTCCGGGAACGCCAAAAATAATACCTGTGGTAACCGGAACTATTATAGCCATAAGAGCAGGCATAACCATTTCTTTCTGAGCGCCTTTAGTTGCAATTGCAACACATTTTGCATATTCAGGTCTTCCCTTACCTTCCATAATCCCCGGAATCTCCCTGAACTGGCGTCTTACTTCATCAACCATTCTTCCAGCATTCCTTCCGACAGCTTTCATTGCCATAGCAACAAATACGAAACACATCATTGAGCCTATGAAAAGACCTGCCAGCAATATCGGATTAAATAGTGACAAGTTGTATGCCTGGACAAAATCATTAACTCCAGCCTGGGTAACTTCGACTGCCTGCTGACCTGCCTGAACATTAGCCGGAACCTGACTGTGATAAAATAAAATATCTCCGATCTGCTTATAACCATCGACACTTTTATCAGCAAGTCTGCCAAGCCAGAGTTTTACCTCTTCCATATATGCAGCAACAAGTGCTAGCGCTGTAAGAGCCGCGGAACCTATTGCAAATCCTTTACCCGTTGCAGCTGTTGTATTACCAAGTCCGTCGAGAGCATCAGTTCTTTCCCTTACTTCTTTTGGAAGATCAGACATTTCAGCATTACCTCCGGCGTTGTCAGCAATAGGTCCGAATGCATCTGTCGCAAGAGTCACTCCAAGAGTTGAGAGCATACCTACTGATGCAAAACCGATACCGTAAACACCCATAGCAAAATTTTGGAATCCGCCTGCAAATGCATAGGCTGCAATAATACCTGCAACTATTGTCATTACAGGCAACCAGGTTGAGAACATCCCAACTGCCATACCTTCAATTATTACTGTTGCAGGTCCTGTTTGTGATTGTTTTGAGATACCCTGGGTGGGTTTGTAACCATCTGATGTATAGTATTCTGTAGCCTGCCCGATTATAACACCTGCAACCAGACCTGAGACAGCAGCTCCGAATACACCCCAGGTAATCCAGTCAGCCTGAGCCATTATTGCCAGCACAACCAGAATAAGAGCTGAGCTTCCACCAGTTCCAAGCAAAAGTGCTCTGAGAAGGGATTTTGGTGATGCTGATTCTTTTGTTCTGACCATATAAACACCGGCAATTGATAATAAGATTCCGATGGCTGATACCAGCATAGGTGCAATTATTGCTTTCAGCTGATTATCACTTTGTCCGGCAATAGCAGGCAGAGCAGCTCCCAGAGCAGCGGTTGCAAGAATTGAACCTGCATATGATTCATAGAGGTCAGCACCCATACCAGCAACATCACCTACATTGTCGCCAACATTATCAGCAATAGTTGCAGGGTTACGAGGATCGTCCTCCGGGATACCGGCTTCAACTTTACCTACGAGGTCTGCGCCAACGTCTGCAGCTTTTGTGAAGATACCGCCACCAACGCGGGCAAATAGTGCTTGTGTTGAGGCACCCATACCAAAGGTGATCATAGTTGCTGTTATCTCAACGAATTTCTGGTGTTCATCAATACCTGGATTAACAAATGTAAGGCCTAACCAATTTAATCCCGTGACCATATGTTCCGGAGAAAATACTACTTTATCCAGGAAAATGAACCAGGCTGCTATATCAAGAAGAGCGAAGCCAACCACAACTAGTCCCATAACAGCACCGCTTCGAAGAGCTACCTGCAAACCCTTGTTGAGTGACTTTGAAGCAGCCCATGCTGTCCTGTTTGAAGCAAATGTTGCAGTTTTCATTCCCAGATAACCACATAGGCCGGAGAAGATACCTCCGGTAAGGAATGCAACTGGTACAAATGGATTCTGAACACCCATATATGCCAGAATGGATAATAATATGACAAGTATTATAAATATCTTGCCTACGACTGTGTACTGACTTTTAAGGTAAGCCATTGCACCTTCCCTAACATATTCAGCAATCTCTTTCATCTTATCTGTTCCTTCATCCTGCATTTTCATACTTTTATAGAAGATCCAGGCGAACAACAGAGCGAAAAGAGCTGAAATTGGAACAATCCAGAAAATCGTACTAATCATAAAATCTGTTTTTAATTTTATTAAATATTTTTTTGAAATGAAAAAAAATTCACCGGTACAAAACTATATTAGTTTTTCATATTACCAAGGGAAAAATTTATTATTTCAAAAAAACAAACCGCAAAGTTCATGAGGATCTTTGAATTTTCCATGATAAACCATATGAATTGTTTATCTGAACAGCGTCAAAACGGCTTCCTCTGAACTATGCGGTCTGATAATAATCCATTTAATCTATATTGCCCTGAAGAAGTTGTAATTCATCTTCTCAAGGTCCTTCATCCTTGGATAGGCATAAAAGACCATCTCATCCCCTGCTCCAATATAAAATCCAGTTGCAATGGTCCTGTAAAGAAGTTCACCTGTAAAGATACGGTTGACCGTTTTCATGTGCTTCTCATATTCTCCCCTTATAATTTCAAGACAATCCCTTAAATGACCAATATTAGGATAGGGAAGATTTTCTGATGAACCGCCTAATGGATTTACAGCCAGTTCTCCAAGTTTCAGCTCAACAAAGAGGAGTTTCGGAAGAACAATGGGAATTGACCCGTCGGTGAGTTTCTTCATAAACACTGAAGGTGCAAGGCTGCTGGCTACCATTGGCGTTACAGGGCAGAGTTCCTGGTAAAGGTGAAGTTCATTCTTAGGTTCCTTCAACTTGTCATAATCCGATCTCTTAAGCTCAAGTACAATGCCATGATCTGTTGTCAGATAGAGACTTTTGAGGGCTGCCAGAGGAATCATCTCCAGTACCTTGTAGACTGAAAGATAAACAGAACTTTTCGGGCTGCCGTCTTCCTTTGCAACACAACGTTTGTTCAGGCTGTCATGATCAATTACAGAACCGGCCTTATCAGGATCAATCTCAAAAAAGATTGCCTGCCCTTTGTTTCTTTTTTTTGTACCGGTTGATAAATATAGTCCGAACGCTTCAGGAGGCAGCATTGAAGCAACAAGTGCTTCAGGATTGCAGGTTAGATAAATGTACTTGCTCATAACATTATATTTTAATGAACCGTGAATTATCTATTGACATCCTTTTAAAGAACAATGCGATTTGTATATCAAATTTACACTATTTATTACATTAAGTAAAGTAAAATCAGACACTTTATTTTTCCATAAACTTGTCCTGATTCATACAATAAAGTCAGTGATTTGTCACTTTTTTGCATTAATTCACCAAATGAATAGCATATTTTAAGTTTTTTACTTAAATTGTGTTACATTTGCAGCCAATCCTATTTAGAAAGAAGGTTATGCCTAAGATATCAGCGGTAATAATTACATACAACGAGGAGATGTTTATAGGGAAGTGCCTTGCTTCTCTTGAAGGTGTCGCTGATGAAATCGTTGTTGTTGATTCATTCTCCACTGACAGGACCGAAGAGATTTGCAAACAATACAACGTGAGGTTTGTAAAACATGCCTTTGAAGGTTACCGCGATCAAAAGAACTTTGCCCTCAGACAGGCTTCATACAGAAGTATACTCTCACTTGACGCCGATGAAGCCTTGAGTGACAAACTTCGCGAATCAATTCTGGCAATAAAGGGTAACTGGAAATATGACAGCTATGTTTTTAACAGAAGAAACAACTACTGCGGAAAATGGATACAGTTTTCAGGCTGGTATCCCGACAGGCAGTTGAGGCTTTTCAGGGCTGAAGACGGTTCCTGGGGTGAACTTAACCTTCATGAAAGATTTATATTGTCAAACGGCTCTTCAATTGGCAGACTTAACGGAGATCTGCTTCACTGGCCTTTTACAAGTGTTGAAGATCACGTCGAAAAAATGGGCCGTTTTGCAATCATCGGCGCCCAGGAGTTCCATAAAGCAGGAAAAAAAGCATATTTCTTTACTCCTTACCTTCATGGGTTCTGGGGGTTTTTCAGAACCTATATCATCAATGGAGGATTCCTCGACGGAAAGAACGGATTAATGATCTGTCAACAGTATGGAAAATCTGCTTTTGTTAAGTACAAACATCTGAGACAGCTGAATAAAAAGAAAGCTTCTCCTCAAGAATAAACCAATGTTTTCTTCAGAAGATATCAATGCCGCACTGAAAGTCCTCAGAGCCAACGGCATAATTCTGTATCCGACAGATACCATTTGGGGCTTAGGATGTGATGCAACCAGCCAGGAGGCAGTTGAAAAACTTCTCCGGATAAAGCCCAGGGATATTAATAAAAGTCTTCTCATACTCGTGAACAGCGAGCAGATGCTCGAACGATATGTTCATGAGATTCCTGAAATAGCCTTTGAACTTTTATCAGTAACTGAAGATCCTTTAACAATAGTATACCCTTGGGGAAAGAACCTGGCAAAAGGTATTTGCAGCGAAGATGGTTCAGTTGGAATAAGAATCTGTCACGAAGAGTTTTGCGAAGAGCTTATTACTCGTTTCAGAAAACCCCTGGTCTCAACTTCGGCAAATTTCACCGGAAAGCCCAGCCCTCTGTACTTTGATGAAATTGATAAAGAGCTTGTAGATTCAGTTGACTATGTGGTAAAATACCGTCAGGATGACAGGCAAAAGCGATCTGCCTCACCTGTCATAAAACTAAATTCCGACGGTTCTATAAAGATTATTAGAAAATAGACCTACCTTGACTTAACCCGGCCCGAACCTGAAACTCTGGCATCTACCCTGGGGTTTCCCAGGTAGCTTACACTGCCGCTGCCGGATACATGGGCTTCGAGCGAACCTGTGACATGACAAACACAGCTTCCGCTTCCCGAAATACTTATATCAGCCTGGTCTATTTTAAGAGATTCACCTGTATAATTACCTGATCCGCTTATGCTTATATCAGCCTTGCCGGTACTTCCGCTACCCTTAATAATGACATCACCTGAGCCTGAAATTCCGCAGTCAATACTTCCTGCAATAAGCTCATTTATATAAAGTTTACCACTGCCGCTTACACCCAGATCGAGTTCGCCTGTTTTCAGCGCATCAACGACCTCAGCCTGACCGGAACCAGAGACACCAAGTCCTTCAAGTGAAGGCATTGTAATGTTGACCACTACCTTTTTATTATTGAAGTTGGTCCAGTTATCCTTTTTAATTACCAGTTTCCCGGATGAGATCTCAGTTTCAATTTCTTCAAGAAAATCTTTATCTCCTTCCAGAACTACCTTATAATCAGATCCTATACGGATAAAAAGGTTTCCCGGAACACCAAAGGATACTTTTGTAAAACCTGAAAGATTTCTTGTCTCCTTGTCCGTTGATTGTCCATAAATGAAGGCTGTTGAAAATACAGTAAGCAGAAAAGCTACAGTGATGAATGTTATCTTTTTCATTTCATAAAGTTTTTGGTTTGTTTTACCTCTATTACCTATAAAGACTTCCTTTCAGTTAATTCGCTGCATTTTCAGCAAAAAAATCAGTTCAAATCTGTAAGTCCTTCGGGGATATTCATGATAAGTTTTCTGCCGGGATCATCGAGATTCACGATAAAATCCTCATGAAGAGGGATAAGTATCTCATTCCTGTCAGGGGAAGTGATGCTGAGAAGATACTGGCCGGGATTATGAATGATTTCCTTGATTCGGCCAAGCAGTAAATTATCTGTAGTATAAACCTCATAACCAGTTATTTCTGCAAATTCATCACTGCTGTCTGATGCTTTTTCTCCGGTTGTTAAAAAGACTCTGCATCCTTTGAATTCACTTACCTTGTCAACGGTATCATAATCAATGAATTTAAGCTTCATAATGTCAGATCCGGCATATTCATACTCATGAATAAAAAAAGGAACCGGTCTTTCGTCTATTTCAACGAAGACCGATTCCATGTGAGGTATATTTCCGATAAAAGATCTCTCTAATATAACGTTTACGGCTCCCTCATAACCGCTGGTTTTTGTGATACGTCCCAGTAATATGTTGCAAATGTAAGCCATCGGATCAGTGATCCTTATGACCTGCACTATGCCTGAGGATTCTCCTCTGCCGGTGTTTCAGCAGCAGGTTCCTGGGCAGCATCTTCAACCTGGTCAGCTTCCTCGCCTGAAGCAGCTTCTTTGATCTCAGCTACAAGGCTGGCATCAAGTTCGGCTTTTTTCCTGGCAAGTTTTGCAGCTCTGGCATCATTTACCTTCTTCTCGTGCTTAAGACGGGCAGCCACAGAGTCTTCATGCGATTTTTCAAGGCCTGATTTTTTGGCCTCGATTTTTGCTTCATTCTGTTTCATCCACTCATCAAAACGCCTGTTGGCTTCAGCTTCATCAAAAGCACCTTTCTTAACACCCTCAAGGAGGTGTTTTTTCATTAATACACCTTTATACGACAGGATAGCTCTACAGGTTTCCGTAGGTAATGCGCCATTTTGCAGCCAACCTAAGGCTTTACCGAAATCGAGTTCGATCGTAGCGGGGTTGGTGACCGGATTATAAGTTCCGATCTTTTCAATATATCTGCCATCCCGTGGCGACTTGCTATTTGCCACCACAATGTGGTAGTAGGCCACTTTCTTGCGACCTTTTCTAGCTAATCTGATTTTAACTGCCATTAATTCTTACGCTTTTTAGTTAACCTGTTTAAAATTGTGGGTGCAAAGATAGCTTTAATAAAATTATTGAACAAATAAATAATGAATAACTTGGTAGGCAAATGAGTTAAAAGATAAAAGAAAGGGGCCCACATCTGGCCCCTTTCCTACTTCACAAAATAGAACCTGATACTAATTTGCATCCCACCAGATTCTTGTTGTAACTGTAATACCAGTTGGCATATTTTCACCATTATACAACCTTTCTTCATCACAATAAGGTAGTCTCCTTGGTATTTCATTTATAACAGCTCCGGTGGCAAGTTGAAGGACCGGATATCCTGTACGTCTCCAGTCTGTCCAGGATTCAATTTGCAGGAATGAACTGAGATATTTTTGTGTCATAATTTTCTCCAGAGAAATGTTTCCTGATGTTACTTTATTGGCATTAAACCAGGTACCGTCTCCAAACACTCCTTCCCTTTCAAGAGATGCCTTCAATCCTTCATTGCAGGCAACAACTGCAAGAGGATCGGCAGCATTCAATTTGTATCTGGCTTCAGCTTCGATGAATTTCAATTCAGCATATGACATCAGATAAACAGGTGATTCAGATGAAGCATAGGCAGCACCTATTACTGCAGCATCAGCATTGGGTTCACCCGGCTTTGAACCAACTGTACCGTCGAAATAGACTTCCTTTCTGGGATCGTTTGTTGCAGCAAGCATGTCCATGTAGGTTGCACTTGCGGTGTAATAACCGGGGCGTTCCTGTTCCGACTGATAAATAGGATTTGAATTATTATATGCAGATCCGAATACAAATTTAAAATCATCATCATTGCTTGTGTAAGAATTTGAAACTGCAGCAAGAGCATCAGTATACGCCTGGTTACCTTTTCTTTTTGCCAGATGAAGCGAATATCGGGCCTTAAGAGCATAAGCTGTCATTTCCCATTTGCTAAGATCACCTGCGTAGATCAGGTCCTCAAAATCCGGACTGAATACACTTTCAGAAGCATTCAGATCAGAAATCGCTTCATTAAGTAGAGTGAAAATTGTGTTATATATCTGCTCCTGAGTATCGTATGAAGGCTTAAAATTACCTTCAACACCTTTCAGGGCATCAGTATAGGGAATATCTCCCCAGTGATCAGTAGTCACTCCAAGATGATAAGCCATAAGTATCTTTGCAACACCACCATAATGTGGTGAATTTTTACTTACAGCTTTTTCGAGAATATATCTTAAGTTTACCATCCCAGGAGAATAAAGGTTCCAACTCCATGCATTTGTTACATCAGCTTCAGTTATGGTATAGATATCATTTTCAGCTGACTGGCTCTGAATACCGGCGATATGCTGCATCCATACACAGTCCCACCTCGCAAGTTCTCCTCCCACTATGTAAGCTAAATTAGCCTCTACCGGAGCCAGAAGCTGAGCCATGGCCAGGTCTGTGGGATTGTTCGGATCAATATTTAATGAAGGATCAATCCATTTCTCGCATGCTGAAGTCAAAAGCAGAACGAGTGCTGTAGAAAATATTATTTTTTTCATTTTCATGATTTTTTAAAGTTAAAAATCGAGTCTTACACCAAATACATATGACTTTGTATTCGGCATGTTGAAATAGTCAAGACCCTGTGCATTAAATGCTCCCATAAGGTTAGTCTCAGGATCAATGCCCGTATATGGAGTATTCAGCCACAGATTACGACCGGTTGTATAGATACGAACATTCTTAAATACCGGGCTCTTAATCACTCTACCCAGTTCATATGAAAGGGTTACTTCTCTCAGCCTTACCCAGTCTGTCTTCTCAACAAATTGTTCCTGTGCAGGACTGGCTCCACCTCCTATGTTCTGGTAATAGTATTGAGAATATGTGCGCTGGATATCGTTTGGAACACCTGATGTAACAATTTCTCCATCCACAATATGTCCCTTTACTCCTTCAAACACAACCGTTTCTCCCCTGTTTTCAGTTCTCTTTGCAACTCCGAAACCGACTAGTCTGCCCATGGTGCCATTCCACATTATTCCACCATTTTTTATATCAATCAGGAAAGTAAATCCAAGACCTTTATAATTCAGATCACTTCCGATCCCCATCAACCACTTTGGAGAAACACCTCCAAGTGATTTCATAGTTGGATCCTGAATAGGATATCCATATCCGGAACTGGAAGCATCATCGTTTATAATTTGTCTCCCCTGGTCATCCTTATATAAACTTGTACTGAACATGCTTCCATAAGGTTCTCCCGCAACAACATTTATTGTGCTCCCGGTAAAACCTCCAAGACCTATATCAGTAACTCCCGGGGCAAGCGACAGAACTTTGTTATTGTTCTTTGAGAAGTTAAAATTAATGCCCCAGTTAAAGTCGCTTGTTGAGACCGGAACAACATTGGCCATTATCTCTATACCGACGTTTTCCATTGTTGCAGCATTTGTGTAAATGGCATTGTACCCGGTACTACCGGTTACAGGAACACTGATAAGAAGATCCTTATTCTGATTATTATAATAAGATAAATCAAAATTGATCCTGTTGTTTAACAGCTTAACCTCAACGCCAAGCTCTCTGGATATAAGTGCTTCCGGTTTTATATTAGGATTTGCAAGAGTATTTGTTGGTATGAATCCCGGAACACCATTGAAGGGGAAAGAATCTCCTGTGCCCCATCCGTCAGTAATCGTAGCTATTGTGAAAGTATTCACAATATTATATGGTGTTGCATGATTTGCTATTTTAGCATAGGATGCCCTGAGTTTTCCATATGAAAGGATTTCATTTCCTTTCAGGCCCGGAAGTTCACTGAAAATAAAACCAAGGCTTGCTGACGGGAAGAAGAAACTATTATCATCTTCAGGCAGGGTGGTTGACCATTCATTTCGTCCTGTAAATCCAAGATAAATCATATTCCTGAAGGAAAACTGTAAATCGGCAAAAAGAGCTGCAGTACGATATTTTTCTGTCTTTTCCCTGACAAGTTGTGAAGAAGTATTTGACATGTGATAAAAGTCGGGAATAACAAATCCATTGCCCTGTGTGTACATCTGCTGATAGTCACTCATGAACATATTCTGTCCAATGGTAATGCTGGTAAAGATTCCATCTATCAGCTCCTTGTTGTAGTTCAGTGTTAGGTCTGAATTAAGGTTATTGCTATAATGGAAATCCTCCTCCTGTTGTCCGTCAGGTACGTTTGCTGACATCAAAGCGGTATGTCCTTTTCTTTTATCAAAATAAACATCATCACCCAGCCGGTATGTAAGTGTAAGGTTGGGTAGCGGATTATAAACGACCTGTGCATAGCTTATTATCCTGTCAACCTGGTCCTTAAGCTGGTTTTTATTTACGGTCCAGTATGGATTGTCATAGGTTGCATAGCGTCTCGGCATACCTGATCCATCCTGTATAATATATGAATCTTCGTATTTGTAACCATCTTTGCCATGGCCATTCGCATTGTCAAAAGTTGGTGTACAACGGAGAAGACCAAGCATAACACCAGAGGTATTTGATCCCATCTGTACTCTCACACCGCCCGACCTTATATAGTTTGCACTTGCTGAAACCTTGACTTTTTTGCCGATGTTTGTCTCACCAACCAGCTTTACAGATGTTTTGGAGAATGAATTCCTTGGTATTATACCATTTGATGAGTTGTTTCCGAACGACAGGAAGAAATTCGCATCTTTGTTTCCTCCGGATACAGACACACTATTATTATATGTTGTACCAGTCTGAAAGAAATCACCCACATTATCATATGCAATTGCAGGCAGGTCCTGACGGGCAGAAGGATGAGTAGCAAGAACCAGCCGGCCATTTTTGTCTCGCCAGTAATCTGTTGATCCGTCAAATCTTAAATCCGATATTTTGGGTCCCCAGGAACTGGTAGTTGTTGTCCCATAATTACCGTTATTGCCCTGTGCGTACATCATCTGAAGTTCAGGTAGTTTATTCACTTTATCGAATGCCACTGAAGAGGCTACACTTACATTTAATCGACCGGCTGTATCCTTACCTTTCTTTGTGGTAATAATTATAGCTCCATTGCCTGCTCTCATCCCGTAGAGGGCTGTCGCAGCTCCTCCTTTCAGAACAGATATGGTCTCAATGTCATCCGGATTAAGGTCTATTGCCCTGTTCGAGTAGTTATAACCATTTGTAAGGTTGTTCTGAAGATTATCTGGATTACCGGAATAATCCATAGAGTTATCAATCGGAACACCATCAATAACAAATAAAGGCTGGTTATCGCCTGTTATTGAGTTCTGTCCCCTGATATTAATAAAGGATGCAGCTCCAAGTGCTCCGGCTGAACTTGTTATATTTACCCCGGCTACTTTTCCGGTGATTGCTGTCAAAACATTGCCTGTCCGGGCATTGTTTATTTTATCACCTTCTACATCCTGGACTGCATAACCCAGTGATTTCTTCTCACGTGAAATTCCGATGGCAGTTACTACCACCTCATCAAGTCCCAGGATATCCGGCTCCATTACAACATCAACCAGATTTTTGCCGGTTATTGAAACATTCTGCTTTTTCATCCCAATATATGAGAATGAAATTGTTGTGGTGTTTTCGGGAACCACCAGCGTGTATTTTCCATCAATATCAGTAGTTGTTCCGGTGGTTGTTCCCGGTACAGCTACTGCCACTCCCGGCATTGCTCCTTCCCCCGGTACGGATGAAGTAACAGTTCCGGATACAGTTTTCTGCTGTCCTGCCGCTGAGAGCAGCATCCCGCAAAAAACTAAAAAAATCAAGAGAATTCTTCTCATAGCTTTAATTTTAGGTTAACAAATTAGTATTAGTATCAGTATCATCAATGACTACATTTTGCCAGCGCAAACGATCGCCTTTTAATACTATTTAAGCAAGATAAAACCGTATTTTGAGTTGTGATTTGAACAATCAACAGACAGCATAAATGGATTTACGGATGTTGAGTTTCATCCAACGGTATTGTTTTTTAATTAACACTGGGGTCAGTTAAGAATGCTTATCCATTTTTTACCTATTTTTGTGAATGACCAAAACCTCAAATTTTTAATCTCCTGATGGCTGGATTTGCCCACTTACATGTTCATACTCAATACTCTATCCTCGATGGTGCATCAAGTATACCCCTTCTCCTTGAAAGGGTAAAAGAACTTAACATGGAGGCTCTGGCAATTACCGATCATGGCAATATGTTTGGGATCAAGGAGTTCCATAATACAGCCACCAAAAAGGGTATAAAACCAATTATCGGTTGTGAAATATATGTGGCCAAACGTTCACTTACTGATGTTAGTGTGAAGGAAGACCGTTCAGGCGACCATCTTATACTTCTTGCCAAAAACCTTCAGGGATATAAAAACCTTATTAAACTGGTTTCGACAGCCTGGATAAAAGGTTTTTATTACCGCCCAAGGATCGACAAGGAACTTCTTGCGAAACACAGTGAAGGGATCATCGCCTCCTCTGCCTGTCTTGCGGGTGAAATCCAGGATGAAATACTGAATGGTACCATGGCAGGGGCTGAAGCAGTACTGAAGGGTTATATCGACATTTTTGGTGAAGATTTTTATCTCGAAATTCAGCGTCATGAAACGTATGATCCGGAAGCAGACAGATCAGCATTTCCCCTGCAGCAGAAAGTGATTGAAGCATTCCGGAAGCTTTCGGCAAAATATAATGTAAAGATCATCGCCTCCAATGATATCCATTTTGTGAATGCTGATGATGCTGAGGCACACGACCGGTTGATATGTATTAATACTGCAAAGGATATTGATGATCCGAACAGGCTGAGGTATTCAAAACAGGAATATGTCAAGAGCGAGGAAGAGATGCGTAAAATCTTCAGTGATATCCCTGAAGCAATTGACAACGTGGCTGAACTTGTTAATAAGGTTGAAAAATATAAGCTTGATCATGATCCGATCATGCCCGATTTTGAACTTCCCGAAGGATATTCCGATAAGGATGAATACCTTAAATACCTGACATATAAAGGAGCTAATGAAAGGTGGAAGACTCTTACAAAAGAGCACACCGACAGACTCGATTTCGAGCTGGAGATGATAGCAAAAATGGGATTTCCTGGATATTTCCTTATTGTTCAGGATTTCCTTCGTGCTGCCAGGGAAATGGGTGTATCAGTAGGCCCCGGAAGAGGATCAGCAGCCGGGTCAGCAGTTGCTTATGCTCTCAGGATCACAGATATTGATCCGATTAAATACGGCCTGCTGTTTGAACGTTTCCTGAATCTCGATCGTATTTCAATGCCTGATATAGATATCGATTTCGATGAAGACGGAAGGGAAGCTGTTCTGAAATATGTAGTCAACAAGTATGGGCATGATAAAGTTGCACATATTATCACATTCGGATCAATGGCTGCAAAAATGGCCATAAGGGATGTTGCCAGGGTACAGAAACTCCCCCTGCCTGATGCTGACAGGCTTGCCAAACTTGTACCAGAACGTCCGGGAGTAACTCTTGCAGATGCCTATGCTGAGGTACCCGAACTGGCAAAAGAAAGAGATTCTTCAAATAAGCTGATTGCACAGACCCTCAAATACGCCCAGGTGCTTGAAGGTTCCATCCGTCAGACTGGCGTTCATGCATGCGGAATTATAATAGGTAAAGATTCCCTCGATAATTATATTCCTATTTGTACTGCCAAGGATACCGATCTCTATGCCACGCAGTATGATGGAAGCCATGTGGAATCAGTGGGTCTTCTTAAAATGGATTTCCTTGGTCTGAAAACCCTGTCAATAATCAAGGATGCCGTTGAAAATATTAAGAAATCGAAGGGTATTACAATAGACGTTGACAATCTGCCCCTCGATGATAAGAAGACCTACGAACTTTTCAGTAACGGAGAAACAACAGGGATCTTCCAGTTTGAATCCCCTGGGATGAAACGATACCTGCGTGATCTTAAACCCAACCGTCTTGAGGATCTGATAGCAATGAATGCACTCTACCGGCCCGGACCGATGGAGTATATCCCCAGATTCATAAAACGAAAGCATGGACAGGAAAAGATCGATTACCCAATTCCTGTTATGGAGAAGTATCTTAATGACACATATGGAATTACCGTATACCAGGAACAGGTAATGCAACTCTCTCAGTCCCTCGGAGGATTCACCAAAGGACAGGCTGACTCACTGAGGAAAGCAATGGGAAAAAAGAAGCGTTCCATTATGGATGAGATGAAGCTCATGTTCCAGGAAGGTTGCGCAAAAAACGGATATGATGAAATCACTGTAAATAAAATATGGTCTGACTGGGAGGCTTTTGCACAATATGCATTCAATAAATCACATTCTACCTGCTATGCACTGGTTGCATTCCAGACAGGTTACCTGAAGGCAAATTATCCTGCCGAATATATGGCAGCTGTTCTGAGCCGTAATATCAGTGATATTAAGAAGATCACCACATTCATGGATGAAACCCGACGGATGGGAATGGAAGTGCTGGGACCCGATGTAAATGAGAGTAATGTAAAATTTACAGTGAATAAGGATGGAAATATCAGGTTTGGACTGGGAGCAATAAAAGGAGTTGGAGAAGCAGCTGTTCTTCAGCTGATTGAAGAAAGGGAAAAGAACGGACTATACACAGATATTTATAACCTTGTTGAGCGTGTAAACCTTAATTCCCTCAACAAGAAAAACCTTGAAGCGATGGCAGTTGCAGGAGCATTCGACTGCTTCACTTCTATAACAAGAGCTCAGTATTTCTCACTTGATACAAAGGGATCCAGTTATATCGAGAGTCTTATCAGGTATGGTAACACAGCTAAAACAATTAAAAGCTCGAGCCAGCATTCACTCTTCGGAGATTCAGGCGGATTCGATATGGTAAAACCCGAACCCGCTCAGTGCCCCGACTGGCCCAAACTTGAAAAGCTGAACAGGGAAAAAGAAGTTATAGGGATATATCTCTCTTCTCATCCGCTCGACGATTTCAGGCTTGAGATAAACACTTTCACAACAGCGACACTGGCCGATCTTCAGAACCTGCGGGACTGGCTCGAAAGAGATGTTGTGGTAGCAGGTATGGTGACAGACACAAGAAATGGCATCGGGAAAAATGGCAAACCTTACGGCTCATTTACAATACAGGATTATTCCGATTCTTTCCGGTTTATGTTATTCGATAAAGAATTTATTGAAAACAGTAAGTTTTGTGTAATAGGATATTACCTGCTTATCACCGGAAGAGTTCAGGTCAGAAGGTTCAAGGAAGATGAAATTGAATTCAAAATTAAGAAAATAAACCTGCTTTCAAGTGTGAAGGATGAACTCATAAAGTTTGTGACCCTGAAGATTGATCCTGCTGATGTCACTCATGAGATGATACATGAACTGAAGGAGCTTGTACTTGAAAACAAAGGAGAGACAGAGCTTCGTTTTCTTTTTATAAGCGGGGAAGATAAAGTTTCATTACCCATGTTTTCAAGAACTTACAGGGTAAGGCTTAATAATGAATTAATATCATTCCTTGACGACTTCCCCGGTATAGAATATAAAGTTAATTAGTTATCTTTGCACCGAACCTTACAGAATCTAAAAAAATAATTTATTATGGCATTAGCAGTAGACGACAGCAATTTTGATGAAGTAGTAGTCAAATCCACAAAACCGGTAATGGTTGACTTCTGGGCTGAATGGTGCGGTCCGTGCAGAATGATAGCTCCAATTGTAGAAGAGATCTCTAAAGAATATTCCGATAGAGCTGTAGTTGTAAAATGTGATGTTGATAACAGTCCTGGTGTGTCTGCCAAATATGGCATTAGAAATATCCCTACTGTACTTTATTTCAAGGATGGGAAAGTTGCCGACAAACAGGTTGGAGCAGTGCCTAAAAACAATTTTGTTTCAAAGCTTAATGCGCTTTTTTAGAATAATAAGCCTATTCAGACATTAAAATAAGCCTCATATTCAATAACCACCCCTAAATCCCCCAGGGGGGACTTATCAAAAATAAGTGGATTTAAAAGCCCCCCTTGGGGGGTTTGGGGGTAAATTA
>CALMJY010000044.1 GCA_937864815.1 uncultured Bacteroidota bacterium | reverse complement strand
ACCTCGTATATTATTAACAATCAATTGTTTATAACTATTTCACCAAACCCTAAATTAACACTCCTGCAATTCAGGATAAAAAGTATAGGCGATTAATACAAAATGCAAGTTATAGCCAATGTACCGCTAACACCGGAGCCTTCGAACTGTCAAAAAGCACTCAAAATTGACAATTGACACTTTATCTGTCAGATGTGATGATTTCATATTGTAAATATCATAATGATTAAGAAAATGACATAAGATTAATAAATCTGTCAATTTATAACTATATTTGACAAAAAGAATATTAAATGTCAAAAAAAACTCCATACGATCGGAATCAGCCATACAATGAACTACCTTTACTTCCGCCTCCTTATGAAAAGGTAATAACTGTAGAGATCCTGCAAGCAGCAATTGGTGCAAACAAGGCTTTAGCAGAATTGAAAGGGTTAGCTAAAACACTCCCGAACCAGTCAATGCTGGTAAACACAATCTCCCTTCGGGAAGCAAAAGCAAGTACAGAGATCGAAAATATATTTACTACCGATGATGAACTCTATAAAGCCCTTTCGGGTGAAGATGATGGATTAAAGGGTAATGCAAAAGAGGTATTGAGATATCGTCAGGCACTCTTGTCGGGCTTTAATAACATCCGGACTAAAGGAGGTCTCAGTATAGATTTAATGATTAAAATCTATCAGGAGATCAAGCAAGTAAATGATGGTATACGACCTCCGCAAACAGAAACCGTAATCAAAAAAAGAGGGAGTGGTAATCTGGGAGGGACAGTGGTTTATACACCTCCCCGTGGTGAAAAAGTGATCAAACAAAAATTAGAAAACCTTGTATCATACCTGAATGATGATAACAAATATTCACATGATGCATTAATTAAACTTGCCATTTCACATTATCAGTTTGAGGCAATTCATCCATTTAGAAATGGGAATGGCAGAGCAGGAAGGATTCTGAGTCCATTGCTATTGTCCCAAAAAAACTTTTGGATGTGCCTATTCTTTATTTAAGTGCCTATATTATAGAGAATAAGGATGATTATTACCACCTTCTTAATAACGTGACAACATTAAGAAATTGGAGAGAATGGATTCTTTACATGCTCAAAGCAATAGAAGAAACCTCACTTTATACTGTTAAGAAAATAACCGAAATAGACTATCTGTTTCATAGGACTAATGACCTTATCAGTCGTAAATTACCCCATATTCGAAAGGAAACAGTAGAAAAAATCTTTGAACAGCCTTATATAAGTCCTAAGAAAATACTTGGTCATGATATCAGAAGCCTAAATACAGCAAAGAAATATTTAAGGCAGATGGAAGAACTCGGGATCATGACATCTCAAAAAATAAGTAAGGAAATAATATTTTTGAATCTCGATTTATTCAACTTATTATCTGAAACTTAGATATAAATTTAGAATTGAGAAAAATAACACCTGATATACGAACGGTAAAGGCATTGCTTAAGATAACCTTAAGACAGAGAAGCCTAAGTCTCTGCAAATATTTATAAAATATCTGCAACTGCTTTGCCTCCATGTGTACACCCTGAATACATTTTTGAATATTTTGAGGATATAAATAAATAATGCATGTTGCCAACGTAAAAATTCTGATCAATTCCTGAATCAAGCCATCGCTCATGTTGTTCGATTGATTAACTTTGATTTATTATAATATTGATACATTGGGATTCAAAAATTTCTATATGAAGATTTGACTTATGGATAAACAAGAAATCAAAAAGCTAGAAGAACAGTTAATTGAGTTAACTAACTCATTTTGTGACAACAACCTAGATAATGAGTACAAATCTCTTTGTGTAAAATTAATTAAAAAGCTTGGACGAAAACGTGATGTCCCATTCCAAAGAGGGAAAATTGAGATTTGGGCTGCTGCTGTTATCCAGGCGTTAGGTTCAATCAATTTCTTATTCGATAAATCATTTATACCATATGTGACATCTGCTCAGATTAGTGAATATTTTGGAACAAAAAATTCGACGGTTTCCAACAAAGCCCGTGAAATTAAGGAGATGCTAAATCTATGGCATTTTAATCATGAATTTTCCACACAAAAGATGATAAAAGATAATCCGTTTAACAACCTTGTAATGGTAGATGGACTAATCTTACCACTCGATACTTTACCTCCCATCTTGCAAAAAAGGGTAAAGGAAGTTAGGGAACAAGGTGGCGACATAGAATTTACCACCGAATGAATGAATAAAGAAAACAGAACTATCCATAATACGGATGGGGCTATGAAAAACACTCGCCCCGGGTTAACAAAAGGTAAATGATATTCTTCTCTTATTAACTTCTTAAAAAATCCTTTAAAATCAGGCTATTAGCGATCTATCAAATTTTGTTCCTGCAAAACTGGTTTTAAAAGGATTGTAAAGCCACGATATCATGTCTGTTAATAAATTAACAATACTGCAATTCATGAGGAAGAGTTTAAGAACAAGAACAATAACACTAAAAACAAGTTAGTGGTCATACATCACTGATTTGATAATCAGTTAAATCGTTAAGAATAACTCTTCAAAAAAAGGTGAGTCCTGGTCAATATATTTCAATCTTGCAGTGAAAAACGAAGAAAAATTAAACGACACAATCGCAAGATTTGCAAACTATCTGACAAGAAATGGGAACACTTAATACATTTGATTTTGAATATTTGCTCCATAATTTAAATGTCAAACTTTAAAATTTAAGCAATCATGATTCACATCCAAATCCTGGGTTTATTAACCCTTCAACTTTTAGCTTTGACTGGTGCCGTTGCACTCCACATTTATGTAGGCAAACAGCAACTTGCCAAATGGTATTCTCATATTAGTAAGACAATTGTTGTATTATTACATGTGTTTTTCTTTGCTACTGTAATTCATGGAATTGTCCACCACTTTCATTCTGGAACTGCTGGCAACATTCACCATGAAATAATTCAGAATATCAACCATGAAGCAAAATGAAATTTCCAAGGACCATGTAAAAAGAGTAAACAAGGTTCTCAATTTCATTTCAGACGATCTGATTGGTTCATATGCCCTGGAAAAATTAGCATCAGTCGCCAACTACTCACCTTTTCATTTTCAAAAAATATTTAAAGAAGTAGTTGGCACTTCACCTAAGCAATACCTGAATAAGCTGCGGCTGGAGAAAGTCGCCCACTCGGTTCTATTGCATAGACATAAGTCAATAAAGGGAATAGCTTTGGAGAACGGTTTTTCTTCATCTTCAGTTTTTGCAAGGACATTTAAAAATTACTTTGGAATTTCTGCTGGACAGCTTCGCCAGACAACACCAATTGGAGAGTTTTCAGTTAAAAAGATGCAAGACCCAAAAGAGAGTATCCAAAACCATGACAATGTATACAACGACAGGCGATGGAAACAAAAGTTAGATGTTAAAGTACTGCGTATTCCAACAACAAGATTTATCTATATAAAAGCACCTTTATCAGACAATGACAAAATCAGGCTTGCATTCATAAAAATCATGCAGTTAGCAGAGGTTAACAACTTAATTGCTTCGAAACCCAAGTTTGCAGGACTCATTTATCCTCATCAGGATCGGTATTGTGCAGCAGTGCTTGTTAATATCCAACAGAAGATTCCTGACGAAATAAGCAGTCTGACAGTAGAGGGCGGCAAATACGCCAGCTTTCATTTAAGAGGTAATTCCAAACAGACATTTCAAGGACTGCATACTTTTTACGACTTGTGGCTTCCACATAGTGGTTACCGTATCAAGAATTCATTTGTTGTAGAATTTCTAACAAATAATCCTGCAACAACTTCTTATTCTAAGATTGATAGAGAAATAACAATATCCTTAGAGACTGCTTGATGCTTGTAAATAATAGCAGAGAATTAAGAAGCAAATGAATGTAAAAAGGTATTGCCATATAGGAGGCTTTCAATTAAACAAGATTTTTAAAAAGTACGAACCACTAAGACGGATGGGGCTATGAAAAAAACTTGCCCCGGGTTAACAAAAGGGAATAATTCTTCATACACTAACTTCCATTTTGGTGAGATGAAAAATGTCTTTCGAGATTTGAGGCTGTTTTGGTTTTTGCCAAATTTCCTTATGTACCTATAGGATTTAAAACCAAGTCTGAAGCATGTGACAGTCAGGGGCTGGCTGGTAACAGTCGGCGGCTGACGAGTGACAGTCGAATGCTGGCGGGTGAAAGTGGCCTGCTAAAGAGTTACAGTCGAATAATGACGGGTGAGAGCCTGGTGCTGGCCGGTGACAGTGGGCTGCTGGGGTGTTACAGTAAGGCGCTGACGGGTGACAGTGTGATGCTGACGGCCGGATGTACTTTTCTTACGACCGGACGTATTATTACAGAACTCATAGATTCTTCTCTTCAATCAGCTTTAGTTTCTGCTATATCGCCATTCATCCACATAGTTGCCAGCTTATAACCAAGAGAAAGAATAATTGCTCCTGTAAAAAGCCCGAGGAATCCCGACATGAGCATACCTCCTATGGCGCCCAGGAAAATCACTATCATAGGGACAGGAGCTCCCATTCCCATAAGCCATGGCTTCAGGATGTTATCACTTAATGATAATACAACTATCAGCACCGACCATAAAACAGCAGGCAGAGGCTCCCTCGTTGTGAAGAGGTAAATCATAACCGGAATGCCTACAATACCTGAAGGTAGCTGAACGATCGCCAGCAGAAGAACGATGACTGCCCACAGGCCTGCAAAGGGAATCTTAGCAAGGACAAAAGCCGCACCAAGCAGCATGAACTGCATAAATGCAACACCTAGAATTCCTTTGGCAACATTGCGGACTGTAAGTATTATAATTTTTATAAACTCCTCACCTTGTTTACCGCCTATCCTTAAGGCAAAGCTACTGATTGATTTTCCCGATTTCCCGCTGCCGGCCATGAAAATTCCGGCTATGATTACAGACAGAAGAAACATCCCCAGACCTGAAGCAAAATTAGTGAGAGCAAGAAAAAATCTGTCACTCAGCTTTAATATTTGCTCACTGTATTTTATGATTGAAGCTTCAAGATTAGTGGTAAGCGCCAGCCATACATTGTATATCGGATCGCCAATCACTGGCCAATTTGCCACAGCCGGATCAGGAGCAGGTATCTTAAGAGTATTCGACCGGATTGATTCGATGAATAAACGCGTACCTTCCACAACTGCAGATATGAGCCAGGCAGAAGGTACAATTAATATCACAAGAAGTATGCCCGAAGTGACAGAGCTTGCGAGTACTCTTCTTCCCCTGAAGAGAATAAGAAACTTGCTGTATAAGGGGAATAATGTTATGGCAAGGATAACTCCCCAAAGCACAGGGATTACAAAGGGAAGAATGATCATTATACACCAGGCAAATAGACCTGCTATTAACATGATCCTTAGCGTGAGGTCAATACTTTTGTTCTCCATTATAAAGTTCTTCTCATCCCTGCTTTCCATTTTCACAACATTTAAATATTAATGAAAGGTACTAATTTTCTATTACAGTACTGGTTACTCCTATGGGGATTGAGAAATATAGATAAAGCGATGAGAAATTCTGGGCATCTCCTGAATTAACCTTCAGAGGATCAATAAGACCATAATAGTATCTGATTCCTATTTGTGAACTCTTGGGGACTTTTGATAACTTCATACCGGCACCACACATAATACCCGCATCTATCCGTTTGTAATTATCCTTTATGTCGACTTTGTAACTGGTATCATCATCATCAACAACCGAAATTTTAAATTCGTCATAGCCTCTGGTCCTGAGAGCAAGCATAGGACCTGCCTCAACATGAAAAAGAGTGGCAAACCTGTATTTCATCAATATCGGGACACTGAAGTTGTTGATTTTCCTGGTAACATATCCGGATCCGGATGAGAATAAACTATTCAGATATGGATTATTTATCGGGTATGTATTGAGTTTATCTGCACCCTGGTTAGATTTTACAAGGACACCTGTATGCAACATCAGCTGCTGTTTCAGCCTGATATCAAAATAGAAACCCAGGTTAAATATTCTGAGAGATTCACTCGGTTCAAGGTTGGCAATTTTAGCGAAGTTTACTCCGCCGTCTAACCCGAATTCAATTTTATCTGAATTCAGGACATCTCCAAGCAAAAGGGAAATGAGGATCTGTGAATTAGCCACATAGCCTGTTACCATGAAAACAAAAGCCAATAAATATCTTTTCATCTTTCAGTAATTTTTATTGTCAAAACCGGTATTCTAATTTCAAGTAAAACCAGTGAAAACATATTGCAAAAAAAATCCGGCCAGATAGTCGCTGTCCGGATTAATATTTAAACCTTATTCTATTCTGAATTCATTATTTCAGATCAGGAAGAGGAAGCGCTTCGAGTATTGAAAGACGGATACCTGAAAGAATATAGTTTTCTACCTGGTAAAACTGAAAAGCCACAACAGGACTGGTTACCTTTTTAATCTTGTTTGTATATGATAATATGAGAGCATCTGTCTTCTTCTGAAGATCAATGGTCTCAGTTAACATTTTATCCATAGATTCATTCGTAAGCTTATCAAATTCAGTGGCATACTTGTCCAGCAGCTGAACCCTCTTTGCTCCAAGGTCCTTACGGGCTGTTTCATATTCATCATATAATTTCCAGAAAGCATCTTTCTGAGCTGCATCAACTTTTACAAACTCAGCAACCATGGCTTTTTTCTCCATGCCGAATGCAGCCTGCATCAGATCAAGTTCTTCCTTTGCAGACTGTGCGTTTACATATGCAAACATTAATAACGCAGCAAATAATAATGTTACCTTTTTCATAGATTTATTTTTTTAAATGAGGACACTAAAATAATCTATTTTTTTCAAAAATATTAAACCTCCCCGTCTAATATTACAATTAACTATAAATAGAAAAAGGAAGGAAATATGTAGTAAATTTGAATGATGCTAACCTTTTTTAAACTGTTTAACAGGGTTCTTGCCTTTGTTAAATACCTCATATTCTCTCTGGCAATACTTTTCGTCGTGGTGCTGGCCGGTGTAAACCTGCCATTCGTGCAAAGGTTCATTACCTCAAAGGTAAATAATGCCTTTATTCAGAAAAATATCCCATTGCATGTTGAAAAGGTAACATTGCTTATCGACGGCAGAGTAGGAATCACCAAACCGGAATTAATTATAAATAAATCTGATACAGTTATTTATGCAGGCATGATAAAAGTTTCTGTAAAAATGCTGCCACTTGTTTTCAAAAAAATTAAAGTTGACAACATCTCGATTATTGATGCGGTTGTGAATCTGTCAATCGACAGCACTACAGGTAATCTTAATCTTGTCAGGGCCTTCTCAGGTGAAGAAAATACAAAAAAACCAGACAGCACTCCCGGAAAAATACCGGATATCGGCATTAATAATGTCAGTCTGAAGAATATCCGTTTCACCTTCAATGATAAAAAGAATGGAACCAGCGTATTTCAATATGTTGAAAATCTGAAAATTGGTATTGACAGGTTCTCACTCCAGGAAAAGGAAATCTTTGCTGATTATATAGATCTTGAAAATGCCATTGGAGGGGTTGAGCTTTTACAATCTGCTCCAGAAACCGATACTTTAAAAATAACTCCGGCCGACTGGAAATTTAAACTTCGGAGAGGCAATCTGAAAGATATAAAGTTCACTCTCCTTCAGCCGCAGAATAAGCAGCAAATTGATTTTTACATGGGCAAAAGCAATATTTCAGAGGCAGGATTTGAACTTGCAGGTAAAAGGATTTCTGCAATCAGTCTTTCTCTGGAGGAGCCCGGTGTCGAGGTATTTTCCTCACCCTCTGAAACAGGAAAGAATGAGGTTGTCTCAGAAGCAGGTATTAACCCCCAAACCCCCCAAGGGGGGCTTTACAATCCTTTGTCATTCAATAAGTCCCCCCTGGGGGATTTAGGGGTGTATTTAAATAAAGTTGCTTCTGAGACAGCCTCCTCCTTCTTCCCCGGACCGTGGATTATTTCAGGTAAAAATGTAAAGTTTAACAACGGATTTTATAACTCAGGGTCATTTGCAGACACATCAGCATCTTTAACTGAAAAACCAATCCTTCAGATAGCCGGATTATCAGCTGAAATGACCGACATTAATCTTAGCAGTTCCGAATCAGGTTTCACAATGAACGGTATTACACTGGTCCTGGATAACGGTTTAAGACTGGATAATGGTGAGATTTCATTTCATTCTGATTCAACACGTTACACTACGCTTCAATCCAGCTTGGTGACTGAACTGAGCAGTATCCATTTCAGGATTGAAGCAGAAGATGATCTGGCTGCCATATTAAGATCATGGAAAAATGTTCCCTTTTCCCTGAATGTTGATAAGACAGAAGTGTCATTGGTTGACATTCTTGCATTCCTCCCAACACATAATGAAAAATCCACTCCCTGGCGGGAGAGCAAATTAAAACTCGTGTTAAACTGTAACATAACCGGCACTTCAGATTCACTTTGTATCAGGGATCTGAATTTCAGGACTCCTGCAGGCAACAGCCTTTCATTTAACGGACAAATTAAAGATATTTTAAATCCTGATTCTGCCAGGATAAATATCGGTTTTCAGACCAGTCCGATAACAGCCTCGCGAATTGAGGAAATCCTTCTGTTTAAAGGATCTCCGTCAGACTTACCTGATTTCGAACCAACTTCACTCAAGGGGAAGCTGGAGGGGAACTTAACTTCACAGGATTTTCTTATCAGTCTCGGGGGAATGTCAGGTAATATTGAAGCTACAGGTTCTTTCAGTCTGAAAGATAAAAGATATAAACTGCAAATGGATTATTCAGGCCTGGAGGCCGGAAAGCTTACCGGGATGAAAGACCTGGGAAGGATCTCAGGCAGACTTAATATATC
Source organism: uncultured Bacteroidota bacterium (assembly GCA_937864815.1). GTDB lineage: Bacteria > Bacteroidota > Bacteroidia > Bacteroidales > VadinHA17 > LD21. The sequence goes on along the minus strand of CALMJY010000044.1, from coordinate 46,373 downwards.
GGGCCGGGAATATTCACCTGAAAAAATTGAACTGAAGGCATCTGTTAAAGTTGATTCTGCGAATTACAGGGGATATTTATATCATGGAATTAATGCCGAAGTATCGGGTGATAATGGTATGTTTGACTATTCCCTGCGCTCTGTCGATCCATCTCTTTTACTTGATCTTAAAGGCACAGCTGCCCTTCAAAAAACTTTGACAGATGCAACTCTTTCGGGCAGTTTTGATGCCGATGCAGGAAAACTGAATATCTACAGGGGAATAACTGCCAGAGGATTCCTGGATGCAGCTCTCCGAAGATCCGGAAGCGAAATAGAAGCTTCAGGCTCCATTAAAGATCTAGTTGTCAGCAATGGATCACAGACTGAGAAACTTGACAGTCTGGCAATCAGGTTTCATTCAGGTGACAGTCTGGTCACCGGAAGCCTTAAAACTGACTTTGCTAAGGCAGATCTCAGACTTTCAGGCTCTCTGGACGATATAGCCGGCATTTTTTCAGGAAACCGAATAAAAGGCTTCTACCTTGTCGATTCAACGGTAAGCAACAGGATACCTTTTGTTTCGGTACTTCCGGCCCTGAACTTCTCTCTTGAGACAACCTATGATCCTCTTTTAGGCCTTTTCATAAGTGACTCTGGCCTCAGTTATAACAGAATCAAAGTTTTTATAACCAAGGATCCTGAAGGGACGGCAAGAGCTGATATGACTGTTGACAGGATTAAGCTGGGAACGAGCAGCAGTTATTCCATTGTTATGAATTTTAACAGTCATTCCGATAGTTCTGTTTTTCAACTTAAATCAGACAGCATAAGATTCAGAGGTATTTCACTTGCAGGTCTGAGGGCTGAAATTGAAGCTGATGGGGATACCCTTCTTTACAGGTTGAAGGCAGTGAGTAAAAAAGATACTATGTTGTACAGCATTTCTGGAGCTGCCTTCAAGGATGACCAAAGCATAAAAATGATAACAAATCAGCCTGAATGGGTAATAAATGGTAATCACTGGACTGTTAATCCAGGTGTGTTTTTGGTTATTGACCCTTCAGGAAAAGATCTCACTGCAGATCTTCACTGGAAGAACGGTGATCACACAATCGATTTTTATGGCAGAAAATCTGAAAAGCTCTTTCTTGGACTGGAAAAGGTCTGGCTGAGTATGCTGGCCATTCCGGGCATGAACATATTTGGTTATGAAGCCGAGCTGACAGGTCTTATTGATTACCAGGGCAAAAACGGGAATGAACTGAATGTCAGGATGGATCTGAACCAGATGAAACTATCGGGGAATATTCTTGGAGATCTTAGTATCGACGGTAATTATACCAGCGATACCCTTGGAAATACATCAGGTGAAATAAGAAGCATTCTGAATGATACTTCCGGATTAGATATTACCATAAGGTCAGACCGGAAGACTAAGCAGAACAGCATAAGCTCTGAATTAAGGGATATCCCCCTTAATTTGCTGGAATCATTTACCACCAAGTATGTCAGCGGTCTGAAAGGTGAGGTGAGCGGGAATCTTAAAATTGCATCTGTTTCTGAAAAGCCAAGGCTGGATGGTGAAATAATTATAAGGAACACTGAACTGAAGGTTGTACCTCTCAATGCCATGTTCTTTCTGGATGACGATAATATCCTTATTGAAAACAGCAACCTGATATTCGAACAATTCAGAGTTCTGGATTCACTAAATAAGGAGCTGAGTCTAAACGGTAAAATAGACTTCAGTCAGCCCGGAAATGTTACTGCTGACTTAAAAATAACATCCGATCATTTGCAGGTTATGAATACCTCTGCCAGCAAAAATCCTGCTTTTAACGGATCTGTATTTGTGGATTCCAGGCTTACTGTAACAGGACCTGTCCAGAAACCGGCTATTTCAGGAAGTATTGTCCTTGCAGAAGGAACCAATGTAAAATATAAGCTTACGGAAAACCTGAATGTATCTGAAACGGAAAAGACAGTTACATTTGCCAGTCTTAATGAAGATGCCGGATCTGAAAAACCCAAAGTAAATCTGATTTCCAGATTTCCGAATATTGAGGCCTCCATTGAAGTAAACCCGAACAGTCTTTTCAGCTTCGAAATATCGAGGGGTTATGATATAGGTATATCTATCACCGGCGGAGGCTTTCTGAATTATGCCTCACTTCCTAACGGGACAATAAGTCTGAGCGGTACCTATGGAATAAACCAGGGAAAGTCAGAACTTAAGATTCCCGGATGGCCCCGGAAAGATTTTATAATCACCACCGGCAGTTCTGTAAAATGGAACGGGGCTGCAGATGATCCGGAACTTAATATTGAAACAACAAGCAAGGTAAGGGGGTCATACTATAATCCCGTTGACAGTAAAAACAGGGAAGTAAATTTCATTGTCAATATGAAAATTTTTAACAGACTTTCACAGCTAGAAATTCTGTTTGATGTCAGCAGTAATGATCAGTATTTAACCAGCGTATTCAATACATTATCTGCCGATGAAAGGATGAAGCAGGCAATAAACCTTTTGATATTTGAACGGGTTGAGTTGCCAAATATGGCAAGTTCATCTGATTATGTGACCCAGCAGATAAACCAGTTCTGGGAATCACAGCTCAATCAGCTCACAAAATCGGCTATTAAAGGTGTGGATCTTTCATTTGGAATCGATACTTACACCGGGGCAAAGGAAGGAGGTGGCGAGCAGACATATACCTCCTTAACATACGAAGTAAAAAAAGAAATGTTCAATGAAAGGGGTACAGTAATGGTTTCAGGCAGAATGAATGATAACAGCCAGGCCGGAGCCCCAACTAACAACATGCTCGAAAATTTCATATTTGAGTATGCCCTCGATTCAGCAAGATCAAAATATCTGAAGGTCTACCGTCAGCAGAATTATGAGGACCTTCTTGAAGGAGAAGTAATAAAATCAGGCATAGGTTATATATACCGGAAAAATTATAACAGGCTTGGTGATATCTGGAGACGTCAGAATAAAAAAGATTCAAAGGAATTGAACACCGGGGATGAGCAATAAACATATTAAATACAATCTCCTTTATGTACTGGTAACCATGATCATGTGTTCATGTTCCAACACGAAATTTCTTGCCGGTGATCAATTGTTGTACACAGGCAGGAAAACGATAATAATAAGCGACTCCGCAAAGTTTTCCGATATCAACGCCAAACAGACAATTGAATCGGTTACGGCATACCAGCCAAATAACTCGCTGGCAGGGAAAAGGCTGCTGCCACCTCTGGGCCTGTGGATCTATAATTACATGAAACCAAAAGAGGGAAAGAAGCCCGGCTGGCTTTTCAGGACTTTTTCAAAAGAACCCGTTCTGGTCTCAAAGGTTGAACCTCATTTAAGAAGTCAGAAGCTTAAATCCGAACTTTTTGGCAACGGATATTTCCATTCACGGGTCTGGTCGGAAATTGATACCTCACGAAGAAACAGACATAAGGCAAAAATAAACTACAATATCAAACCCGGTCAGCCTTTCCGTTATCATGAAATATCGTTTGATCCCCCGGTTGATGAAGTTGACAGTATAATAAGCAGTGTTCAGAAAGATCTGATGATTAAACCCAATGATATATTCTCTCTTGAGACAGTAAAGAGTGAAGCAAAAAGGATCTCATCGCAGGTACTGGAAAAGGGATATTTCTATTTTACTCCCAACCATGTTAAATGGACTGCCGACACCAACCATATTCCATACAAGATCGATCTGAGGATCGGAACAAATGATGAACTGATGCAAAATGCAGGCAGAAAATTTTTTATAGGTAACATCACTGCAAGAATAATTAATTCAACTGATATAAATGATCAATATCTGGCGGAAGATACTATCATTTTCAACGGGATAAATATAATTTCCCGCGGAATGAGTCTTAAGCCTGAAGTTCTTGCCCGCAGTATCTATTTCAGGAAAGGTGAATGCTATTCTGCACTTAAGCACAGGCAAACGCTGAGCCATCTTAACAGCTATGGAGTATTCAGGTTTATCAACCTTCAGTATATACCAGACACCGATACTTCCTTTAATAAGATGGATGCCCTGATGGATCTCACACTCATGAAAAACATCAGTCTCGATCTTGAGTCCAATGTTGTAACCAAGTCAACCGGTTTTGCCGGACCCGGATTTGAGGCTAAACTGGCGCACGGTAATCTTTCAAAGGCGGCAAACAGGCTTCAGCTGAAACTTAACGGAGGTATCGAATGGCAGATTAACGGGAACTCCAACAGCACACTGGGGCAGGTATCATACAATGTCGGTGTCTCAACATCCCTAACATTTCCGAAGCTGATAAAACCTGCAAAACTTTTCAATTCAGACAGTTTTAACCTGCCCCAGACATCACTGACTGCCGGTTTTGACTTCCTGAATAAGATCCAGTATTACCGGATGAGTTCCCTGAACCTGGGATTTGGATACCAGTGGAAAAAACCTGATAAAATAACACATGTCTTTTATCCCCTCTGGTTCAATTCAGTTGACCTGCTTAAGACCACCCCTGAATTTGATTCGATCCTGAACGAGAATCCATACATTAGGAAAAGCTTTGAAGAGCAATTTATTGCAGGGATGAAGTACGATTTCATTTATGACAACAGCACATCCGGAAAACGAAATGGATTCTATTTCCAGGCAGGGATAAGTTCATCCGGAAATCTGATCGATATTGTTAAAACTGCAACATCAAAGGATGAGGAAAGGCCTTATTCAATAGGAAGGAATATCTACTCACAGTTCATGAAATTCACAACTGATATCAGGTATTACAGGAAATTACAGGATAAAAGTCTGGTATTCCGTTTCTATTCTGGCCTGGGAATCCCTTACAGCAATTCAGTTGTTATGCCATATGTTGAACAGTTCTACAGCGGCGGCTCAAACAGCATCAGGGCTTTTATTGCGAGATCGCTGGGCCCCGGAAGCCTTAAACCTGATGAAACCTCTGATATCATCGATCAGACAGGAGATATAAAACTTGAAGGAAACATGGAGTACCGGTTCAGACTTTCCAAAGTGCTTCATGGAGCATTGTTTGTAGATGCAGGGAACATATGGCTTCTGCGACCCGATGTAAACAGGCCCGGAGCAGAGTTTCACTTTAATACCTTTGCCGATCAGCTTTATATGGGAACAGGATTCGGCCTGAGGTTTGATTTCTCATTCTTTGTTCTCCGTACCGATCTGGGATTCCCTCTCAGGACAGCTTATCTTATAGAAGACTCTAACTGGGTAAGAAAGACAAGGGATATCGTGGGAGGTACTACCTTTAACCTGGCAATAGGATATCCCTTCTGATAATAAAATAACATAAAATGAACTTATGCTGATAAAGACAAAATTTAAAATTTACCTGGTCGCAATATTAGGTTTCTTTTTATTGCCACCCGAAACCAATTCTCAGGATGTCCAGGGATGGATGGATGCTTATGTGGTAAAACCATTCGGATATTTCGAATACGAAGGAAACCTGGGGGCAGCATTTCTATTCGCCGATAATGGCTGGAATGATTATTACATTGCCAATACACTCACTTACCAGCGCATCAACTGGTACCAGGCGGAAGCAGGCCTTGAATTGCATAAGACAATAGATCCACAGGCTCAGAATAACAATGAAATATACATGTATATCGGTCAGAAATTCTTTTTCACCACTTTTATTGAAAAAATCCATCTTGAGTTACCATATTTCTACTTCCGGCTCGACAACAGGTTTCTTAATTATGAGGACGGAACCACAGATCAGAAAATAAGGTTTAGGCCAAGGCTGGGCGGAAGATTTATCATTAATAACATCTTTATCGATAAGAATACCTGGTACATACCATTCTATGCTGAGTATTTTATTAACTTCAATGGTGAGGCTTTTGAAAGATATGCGGCACGTAACAGGTTTATGACAGGTGTCGGATATGCCTTTACACGAAGACTCAGAGCCGAATTCAAATACTATGGGCAACGGTCACGGAACACAAATGAAGACAGCTTTGTGAAAACAGATATGATGTTCCAGGTAGCCGTCAGATATCATATCCTGAAGGGCACAGAATGACTTACTTAACCACTAAGGCGCTCAAAGTAAATCACAAAGGCGCACTAAGGAATTCCCTTTGAGTTACTTTGTGTAATCCTTTGTTACCTTCGTGGTTAAATATCATTAATCCTGTTTTACATTATTAGTATATTTGTAGTATTGTTGTCCCGGAATTTTAATTTGATCATTAATCTATGAAAAATAAATTCAGATATTCATTAACTGCAGCTCTGTTTATTACTCTCTTCTGCATGTCAGATATCTTTGCCCAGAGATTTGAGGTAATCCCCTTTGCAGGATACCAGACAGGTGCAAAAATCCAGAGTTATGAAGGTGAATTTCATATTTCGGGAGGTTTGACATACGGGTTGAATTTTGCTCTGGGTTCATCCGGCGGACCGTTTAAAGTATACGTCTCCTACAGCCGGCAGGGCTCCTTTCTTGAAATTGACACAGCTGATAATATACATCCGGTCTGCGATCTTGCGGTTCATAATGTTTCCTTCGGAGGCATTTACGATTTCCTGGTGACCGACATGGTTAATCCTTTTACCAAGTTTGGTTGCGGAACAACGATCTATCAGCCACTTGAAAGTGACAAAAACAATGAAAGAGTAATGCATTTCAATCTGGCAGGCGGAGTGAAGCTTTACTTTAACGAACATTTCGGGGTAAGGTTTCAGGCAGGAATGTATCTGCCGCTGTTTTTCGAGGGCTATCTTTTTGAAGAGGGAGCACCTCCTCCCGGAGAGGGTGTAAAAACAAAAATTGCCGGTGTACATGGTGATTTTACTGCCGGATTAATCGGAAGATTCTGATACGATTATTTGATGTCAATCCTCCAATCACTCCACCCCGATCTTACCCCTGGTTTTTTTATTCTATTTCTTCTCTCAGCCCTTACGATTGGAATGTCGAAGGCAGGTCTGAGCGGTCTTGGACTTGCAATGGTTCCAATGATGGCTCTGATTTTCGGGGCAAGGGAATCAACAGGAGTCATTTTACCAATGCTTATTACCGCCGATATAATGGCTGTTGCATATTACAAAAGCCATGCAGTCTGGAAACATATATTGAGGGTTATACCCTGGGCCGTGGCAGGCATAATCATTGCCCTTATAACAGGCAACCTCATTAATGACAACCATTTCAGACTCGTTCTTCTGACTATCGTATGGATAATGCTTATCCTTATGCTGGCAAATGATCTGCGACAGAAAAAAGGTACTGAGATCCCTGAAAATCACTTCTTCGCCTCAGTTATGGGTCTTACCGGTGGATTTTCAACAATGATAGGAAATGCTGCCGGTCCGGTTTTCACACTATATTTCCTTGCGATGCATCTTCCAAAAAAAGAGTTCATTGGAACTAGCGCATGGTTGTTCCTGATATTGAATACAGGGAAACTTCCACTTCAGGCAATTGTTTGGAAAAATATAACCCTTAATACACTTTTTGCCGGCCTTGTGGCTCTCCCGGTGCTTATTACCGGATTCTTTCTGGGTATCTGGATAGTAAAGCTTTTACCGGAAAAAGTTTACAGAGTATTTGTCATATTCACTACTCTTGCCACTTCTGCACTTCTTTTCCTTTGAGTTACTGTTTGAGCGTGGTAGCTATGTAATACTTCACAATTTTAGTAACACATTACATACATTTTTTTATCATTTCTTACCCCCCTTTTTAATTTCTCCCCATGGGGCAGGGCTGTCAAGCTAAGGGTATAACCGTCAATCTATAGAAATTATAACCTGAATTGAAGGTGTAGCATAAGTTTCCCCTCCTTTTGAAGGAGGGGTGGCCGGGACTGTTGATTATCTGATATTTACAAAGTAACTTTCCCGGCCGGGGTGGTTGATTCATTCAATTCTGTTTATCTTAGTACCTATGAATAACAATAACCTCTTCAATAGAAAGGATCTTAAATCTTTCAGATCATCTCTAAGAAAGAGTTCCACTTCAGCTGAATCTACATTATGGGATATGTTAAAATCCAGGAAGCTGGACGGAAGAAAATTCAGAAGACAATACAGTATTGGTAGTTTTATTGCAGACTTTTGTTGTCCTTCAGAAAAACTTATCATTGAACTTGATGGGGATCTGCATGGTGAATATCATAAGATACAAAAAGATGAAAACAGAGATAAGTATCTGTTGAGATTAGGATTCACTGTATTGAGGTTTGAAAACAGATTTGTATTCCAGGAGCCTGAATACATTAAAAGTGAGATACGAAAAGTTTTGAACCGGAATAATGAATCAACCCCAAATAAAAATCAACCACCCCGTCCCGACACTGATGTGTCGGGACACCCCTCCTTCAAAAGGGGAAACTTTTTTCGCATTCCCTCTACTAATTACAGTCTTAGCTTGACGGCTATGCCCTGGGGGAAGGTTAGGATGGGGATGCAAATTATTATACAAGAACATGCATATAATGAAAATCCACCCTGAATTAACATTATTAGTATATTTATATGTAAAAATCAAAGTTTTATGAAAGTAAAGAACTATGTTCTGTTATCTCTCCTTCTCTATCCGGAAATATTATTATTCGGACAGCCAGAGAAAAAAGATTTGGGCCAGTACTATACCGAGTTACAGTCATATGCTGACAGCCGGTCAATGAAATTATCATATCTGGCGGAAGAGTGGCCTGAGCTGGAACAATGGAGGGTACAGGGCAGGGCCAAAATGATGGAACTTCTCAGCTTCAGACCTGAACCGGCTCCGCTAAATCCGGAAATAATTGAAAAGGTTAAAAAATCCGGCTATACCCGTTACAAGATAAGGTATTCCGTTACACCTCACCGGAAAACAGAAGCTTTCCTTCTGATACCTGACGGATTGACAAAACCTGCCCCTGCAGTCATTGCATTACATGATCATGGCGGTTTTTATTACTATGGAAAGGAAAAAATTACTGAAACTGAAGATCAACCTCAGGTTCTAAAGGATTTCATAGGAGAGGCATATGGCGGAAGACCATACGCTGATGAGCTGGTACGAAAAGGTTTTATAGTCCTTTGTCCTGATGCATTTTATTTCGGTTCTCAGAAAATTGACATAAACCTTTTGGATGATTATTTTCTGAATGAGTATCCGGAAATTAAATCATCTGATAAAAACAAAGCCATTAATGCCTTCAACCAGTTCTGCTCACCATACGAAAATATTATGGCCAGATACATTTTCGATTCCGGTACAACCTGGCCGGGAATTCTTTTTCACAGCGACAGGGTAAGTGTCGATTATCTGCTTACCCGGCCGGAAGTTGATCCTTCAAGAATAGGCTGTGTAGGACTTTCGATAGGAGGGTTCAGGAGTGCGCATCTTTTTGGTCTCGACCCAAGGATTAGTGTCGGGATAGATGCCGGCTGGATGACATCATACCCAAAGCAAATTGATAATCATTTGCGTCACCATACATGGATGATTTACGTTCCCAGACAACTGGAATACCTCGATCTTCCGGATGTTGTATCCCTGAGTGTTCCAAAACCCCTTATGATAATAAACTGCAAACAGGACGGACTATACACCATGGATGCCATGCAGGTTGCTGCTGATAAAATAGCTGCAGTATATAAGAAAGCCAATGCCTCAGATAAGTTCTCTGCTAACTGGTACAATGTACCTCATCTGTTTAATGTGGAAATGCAGAATGACGCTGTTAAGTGGCTTGAAAAATGGCTGAAATAGGCTTATAGGAGAGTAACTATCTGATTTCTTTTAGCGGGTTAGTACAATACTTACTGATTGTATCCTGCCTCCCATTGGTGGATTCATTTTCGAGACTTTCACAGTTGCCTTTTTAATTCCCTGCATTTCGGAATAGAGGGCATCCAGTATCCTTCCGGCAATGTGCTCAAGGAGGTGTGATTTCTTTTCCATCTCCTGCTTCACTATCTGGTAGGCCTGCTGGTAATTGACAGCATCTTTTAGATTGTCACTTTCTGCCGGTTTCTGCATATCGGTTTCAATAGTCAGGTCAACCAGAAACCTATTGCCTACTATCCTCTCCTCCTTAAAATGACCATGGAAAGAGTAAAACTCCATGCCTTCAATTTGTATTAATCCCATATTGTTTCCTTTTACCCCTAAATCCCCCGGGGGGGACTTGAAGGAAGAACATCTGAACAAACGAATTCCCGACACAGAAGTATCTGATAATTCTTGTTTCTGATTTCTTTTTTCGTCTATCCTGTTTCTTTAAGCCCCCCCTGGGGGGTTTGGGGGTGATTAATAATCAATAGTTTACAATTATTACTAAAAATAATTGCAAATAAATTTGGTTTATATTATTAACTAGTTTATATTTGCAATATGTTTATGTAATTAAAAGTTCTATTACTAAAATAATCATTATTATGGAAACAGATGAAAAATTGATGACAGGTGAAGAAAGTCTTAAGATCATCACAGAGATGATCAACAAAACAAAAGTTGATATAAAGCAGGGAAGTTTTCACCTCCTCTTCTGGGGATGGCTGATAGTATTCTGCAGTCTTTCTGAATATCTGCTTTACAAGTTTACTGATTTTGCAACTCCCTGGTATATTTGGTTTTTTGTTGTACCGGGCATTTTTGTATCCTTTATCTACGGATTTACAAAGGGGAGAAAGTCAACAGTCAGGACCTATGCTACCATGTTGTATGTCTGGACCTGGATTGCCTTCTTTTTTACAGCAGTAGTGCTGTTTGTTCTTCTTTCCGACAGGATGGGATCATTTGGTCCCTTTATACTTGCCATTGCAGCATTACCCACATTCATTTCAGGTTTTATTCTGAAATTCAAACCATTGATTGCCGGAGGAGTCCTATTCTGGATCTTTGCCATTATAGGACATCTGGGAGGACATGATCTTGCAGCTCTTTCTGTTCCTGTTGCAATGCTAACAGGCTACCTGATACCGGGATATCTTCTTAAAAGCAGGGCAGGCCATGATGAAATTTAAAGATCTTGACCCTGTACTGCACTCACAGCTAAGACTTGCGATTGTATCGCTGCTTATGGGTGCCGAAGTTGCTGAATTTACCTGGATAAAGGAACAGACAGGTGCAACAGCGGGAAACCTGAGTATACAGATTACAAAGCTGAAAGAAGCAGGCTATATTGAGGTTGAGAAGAAATTCAAAAACAACTATCCTCAGACCCTATGCACAATAACTCCCCTCGGAAGGGAGAAATTCACTGAGTATGTTAAAGCTTTGAAAGAATATCTGAATCCAGGCACTCTCAGATGAATCTGCGAAAATCTGCGCTATCTGCGGGAAAAACAGAAAAATTTCCCACTGATATCGCAGATTAACACAGATAGAAAATAAAATATAGTCAGTTGTAAGTCATATCATCTCAAAATCATCCTATTTTTGTAGTCTTAATTTTTATGAGGATGAGTGACGCAATACTGAGGGACAAAGAAGAATCGAAACCCTCCATAAGCTTTATTGAACAGTTTATTGCCGACGATTTAAAAGAGGGAAAGAATAACGGAAGAATTCATACACGTTTCCCTCCCGAACCGAACGGATATTTACATATCGGACATGCAAAAGCTATTTGCCTCGATTTCGGAATGGCTCAGAAATTCGGTGGAAAGTGCAATCTTCGTTTTGATGATACAAATCCTGTTAAGGAGGAGGTCGAATATATTGATTCAATAAAGGAAGACATCAACTGGCTCGGCTTTGACTGGGAAGACCGGGAATATTATGCCTCCGATTACTTTGGCAAGCTGTATGAATTTGCAGTAAGCCTCATCAGAAAAAATCTGGCCTATGTTGATGACCAGCCTGCTGATGTGATATCGTCACAGAAAGGAACCCCTACCCAACCGGGAACGGAAAGTCCTTATCGCAGCAGGTCTGCTGCCGAAAATCTCGATCTTTTTGAAAGGATGAACAAGGGTGAGTTTGATGAGGGTAGTCGTGTTCTGAGGGCAAAAATTGACATGACATCACCTAACATGCATATGCGCGATCCGATAATTTACAGGATTATCAAATCGCCGCATCACCGTACCGGAAGCACCTGGATGGTTTATCCTATGTATGACTTTGCACATGGACAAAGTGATTATTTTGAAGGAATAACACATTCCCTGTGCACACTTGAATTTGAAGTTCACCGTCCTCTTTATGACTGGTTTATCGATCAGCTGAAGACAGGCGATTACAGACCTCGCCAGATCGAATTCAACAGGCTCAACCTCACCTACACAATGATGAGCAAGAGAAAACTGCTCGAGCTGGTTCAGGAAGGCAGGGTAAGCGGTTGGGATGATCCCAGGATGCCCACTCTGTGCGGACTCAGAAGAAGGGGCTATACCCCCGAATCAATCAGGAACTTTGTCGACCTTATCGGTTATACAAAGGTGGAAGCGATTAATGATGTTTCGCTTCTGGAACATGCAGTAAGAGAAGATCTTAACAAAAGAGCTCCCAGGGTTTTCGGAGTGCTTAATCCTGTGAAGGTTATAATTACAAACTATCCGGAGGGTAAAGTGGAGGAAGTAGAACTGATCAATAATCCCGAGGATGAAAGTCAGGGTAAAAGGATGGTTCCTTTCAGTCGTGAGGTTTTTATAGATGCTGACGACTTTATGGAAAATCCCCCGAATAAATTTTTCCGCCTGGCCCCTGGCATGGAAGTAAGGTTGAAAGGTGCTTATATAGTAAAATGCGAAGGCGTTAAAAAAGATGAAACAACGGGAGTGATAGAGGAGGTATATTGTACTTACGATCCTGATACCCGCAGTGGTGGAAAAACCTCTGAAAAGAAAGTAAAAGGAACTCTTCACTGGGTATCAGTCAGTCATGCCATTGAGGCTGAGGTAAGACTCTACGACAGGCTGTTTGACCACGAGGACCCTGCCGGTCAGAAGGATGATGATTACAGAAAATTCCTTAATCCTGAATCGTTGAAAATTCTTACCGGATGTAAAGTTGAACCCTCACTGGCATCAGCCAGACCACTTGATAAATTTCAGTTTCAGCGTCTTGGTTACTTCTGCATAGATTATGATTCTAACCCTGATAAGCTTGTTTTTAACAGGACCGTCGGACTTAAGGATACCTGGGCTAAGATTAACAAATAGGCTGTAAGGTAATGGGCATCCGGCAAAGAACAAACTTTGCAACCATTCACTTGATTATCTGGTCTTGACTTTAGTTCAGCTTTGATATAATTTTGTTTTAAATCTAAAATTTTTTGACATGAAAACATCAGTTAAATTATTTATCGGATTGTTTGTTTGTTTATTTGCTGGCCTGGTTTCATGCGAACAATTAAATAAAACCGAATCCGGGCAGGGAACTGCTGAGTTTTCTTTCGACCTGAAATCTGAACAGGATGCTAAATCTTCTTCTGACTCTTCTTCGGTTCCTTCCGGCATTATGATTTCAGTTGAGAATATGGCTGGTATTCCGGTGTTTACTGATAAAGTAATACCATTGTATACTTTCGGAACCGAATATGTCAGCAAAAATATTGAGTTGGCAACAGGACAGTACAGGTTGACAAAATTTATGGTAATCAATACTGCAGGCAAAGTTCTCTTTGCTGCCCCTGTTGCAGGATCACCTATGGCATACCTTACTACCAGACCTCTGCCTTTGACATTCAACATAATGACAAACCATGTTACAAAGGTAATGCCTGAAGTACTGCAGGTCGGTAATCTGAATCCCGACCAGTTCGGATATGCAGCATTCGGATTCCAGGTTATTAATCCACTGGCTTTCTGGGTAGTATGCTTGCTTGATAATCCACTGGCTGAGTCCCCTGTACAGCTAACCTTTGCGAATCTGACGGTCATATCTCCTTCCGGATGGCGTTTTACATTCCGGCTTCAGGCTTCTCCCAATAATATAACTATAAGGGGTGGGGCAGATTTTTATGACTTACTGGTTGAAAAAGAGGGATTCGAACCTCAGAAGTTTCATATTTCTGCCGAAGAACTAAAGTCCACAACGCAGGATAAACCCCTGGTGCTTAAGATACCATCTTCTGCAGGTTACAAAGTACTTTCCCTACAGCCCGGGCCTGAAAAGGGAAAGGATGCATTGGTCTCCAACCTCGAGCCCGATAAAAATTTCGGTGGTCATAAATATTTTGAAGCAACTTTTCTTTCCGAACCTTTGCTTACTGTAATGCGTTCAAACAGAAGCCTTATAAAATTCAATCTTGATTCTCTACCGGAATCGGCAGTTTTAAAGAAAATCATTCTTACACTTTCCTATGATTTTCCGGTACCCTATGATATAAGTATTTTTAAACCTGATATTTATCCGTCGCCAGGTATTGATTGGTATGGTGGGGTGTTGCAGCAGATTGTTGAACAATGGGAAGAAGACAAGGTCACCTGGAATTCTCAGCCAAAAACTACAGACATCAACCAGGTTTTTATTCCCCCATTTAACAGGAATATCAATTTCATAAATATTGATGTCACAAGGCTTTTCCTCCCCCCAGCAACAACTTCCGATGGGACTGAAATACCAAATCATGGCATGCTTTTCAGATTATGGCCTGCCGATAAGTTCCCAGGCTTCCGTTTTGCTTCAAGTGATTTTCCGGAACCAAACATGAGACCCAAACTGACGATCTATTATACTTTTTAAAAAATGATGAGATAGCTTTGCTGCCAGTTAATATGGCAGCAGAGCTATTTTTATTTTACCAGGAGAAGTATTCAGAAAGATTTTTTATATTTGCAGCCGCCAAAATGCTCCGTAGTGTAATTGGCAACACGTCTGACTCTGGATCAGAAGAGTTTAGGTTCGAGCCCTAACGGAGCAACAGATAATCAGACACTTACAAGTTCATTTTTGTGAGTGTCTTTTTTGTTGCTTGGTTTCTGCTAGGTGCAAATGCCGGAAGGCCTGACCACATTTAATCGGGCAGGCTGTAATAAGAATTATTATCTATCCCTTAATGATTTAATCCCGGAAATGCATGGTCAGTGTATTCCGGCTAGAAGTGGTCTGGGGAACTGGCTTTTCCACTTTATAGCATGTCTTTTTCTAAATCGGATCAGAATAAGATAATAACACCTTATAGTTTGCTCAATTACGCTTTTATGATTAAACCTATCTGGTTGATTAAAATCTTGAGGTCACAAATTGTGATATCAAGTTTAATACTTTGATAATAGTTTTTCGATTTTTGAAATCAATTCATTTGCAGGTCCTATCAAATCCAATACATCTTCCTTCTTGAAGTCAATATAGTCATCGTAATCACCCGTTTGCCTCATATCGAAAATGTCTGTATAAAACTTAGCTGAATCCTTATCAATAATACCCGACTTAACAAAATGTAATCCAAACATCTGTCTTACACCTGAGTGAGTCTGAGCCTTAATGTCTTTATCAATGAGCAGAGAAATTACAGCATAATAACAAGCGTAGTAAAGTCTGTTAACAGCAGTATTCCATAATTCATTTTCCACATGCAAGTTAACTTCATTAAATGTTTCTCTTGCTTTTTTAATCCTGTATTTTACTAACTCCTGTCGCTCTTCCTTATTCATAAGACTTTACCCTCCCTGGCAACATTCTCATAGAATGGAGTTTTCTTATGTATCAACTCCCAGTCCTTTTTAGAAAATATCAATGGGCTTATTATAGTTCCTGTATCAAATTCAATATCATATAAGGGATATTTTATCCTTTTTTGGTCAGATCGGGTAATTTTATCTTTATCGACAAGAACCAATAGATCTAAATCAGAATCATCTCTGGAATCCCCTCTGGCATATGAACCATACAAAATCAGTATTGCATTTGGTTCTGTACTAATTACCGATTTTTTAATTAATTGCAATATGTGGTTTTTATCTTTCATGCAACAAATTTATAATTTTCCGGGAAACCCCTTGATTTAAAGTCCAGAAATCATTATAAATTAGAATCTTTGCCAGGTCTCTTGCCAGGTTTTGGGGCTAACAGGAATTAAATAATGGATATATCAAGGTTTTAACATTTTAAATTATACCTGACAATCAATGTGTTAAATAAAATATTTGAATATACCTTTGGATCAGAATAGTTTAGGTTCGAGCCCTGACGGAGCAATAAAAAGAGTGAGAGTGTGAGCGAGAGCGAGCGGCTCACTCTTTTTGTTCTCACACCCGCTCTCAGACTCACACTTTGGTCTTGCGGTCTTGCAGTCTGATTGTCTTGCTGTCAAAACATTAAGCCTTGTAACTTCTAGAATGATTGTTATCGATAGTTAAAAACAGACTGCATGACAGCATGACTGTGCCGATCCGGGAGCGGATCGAGCATCCTCGCGGCTTTGCCGCGGGACATGACTTGCAAGACATTTCTTCCCAGGGCTATTTTTCCTTAAGCCTTATCTCAAGGTCCATTCGTTCATGCAGAATCCTTATTATTTCAATATCCTTTTCATGAACTATTCTGTAGAAAATAATATGTCTGCCGACCCTAAAGCCAAGAATGTTTTCAAAAATATCCGGGTAGTCCTTTCCTAATCCGGGATTTTTAGAGATTTCAATAAAGGTGTCAATTAACAGGTTATAGTATTTGTCTGCTTGTTTCTCTGACCATTTAACAAGAGTATAACTCCAAATACGGGTCAAGTCCTCAACCGCCTTGTTTGAAAGCTTGTACTTAGCCATTCAATTTTCTATTTGCTTTGAGTTCAGTGAGGTGTAACTTAGGATCAAAGTCTGTGGCAATCCCGCTGTCAATTCCATCCCGGATTGCTTCTTTAAGTGCAACAAGTTTATTTTCCTCCTCCTCAAGCAAACGTAATCCAGCTCGTACAACTTCACTGGCGTTTTTATATCTTCCTTCTGATATTCTACTTTTAATGAATCTGTCAAAGTAATTTCCTAATGAAATCGAGGTATTTCTGTCCATTTTGACTATTTTTCTTCAAATATACCAAAATTTGGTACATTTCGTAATCTAAAGTGATATTTTTTAACCCTACCTGTTCCATGGTGGAAAAGCCGGTGCCATTGACCACTTCCCGCCTGTGTGAATTGACCACCTATGGCCAGCTGTAAATCACTGCTATGATGCATCTTATGTTTTTGTGAAAATATCAGCCAGATATGGTCAAGGCTTCCGGCTTTTCCACTCTTTTTCACAACGCAAATATTTATAAACCTGTCCGAAACAAGGATGTAAATCCTGCAGATTCATCGAATCAGGCTCAGGTTTTATAAAAGACTATCTGATCCCAGTTCTTTACCACCATGAATTTTCTGATATTTCTATTCCAGATCAATTTATTAATAAAGATGGTATGATACCCTGCATCAAGACCGTCTATTGACAAAATAGTCTTCAGGCCTCTTTGTCCTGTAACTTGATTTTTGAACCTGAATATCTTCAAATCATGAATTTGCAATGTATCTATATATATCTGGTAAAGGTCAGCTACTCCTGGATTACTTGTATCTACTATAAAACCCAACTTCCTTATTTCATCAAACCTGCTGCTAATTTTTTCTATTGTAACCTCATCAGATTTATATTCACCTATCAGTAATTCAGGAAAATTATTTATCAGCTTAAGATCTTCAATTGCAGCTTTTGAGATACGAATTTCATTATTCCTTAATGTAATATAATGCTCATTAATCAACTGAGGGTTTAGTCTATCGATTTTAGTGTCAGCAATATTATTAAATCCAAAGGCACTGGCCTGATTACTGGAAATGGGAATTGAAACTAATATCATTATTCCGAACAAGACTAATGAAAACTTATTGCCCGTATTGGTAGAAAAAGTATATACGATATTATTGAACAGGTTATTCATTAGTTTAGTGACAAATCTGGTCTTGCTCAAGCTCATCGCTGTCGAGAGTAAAACGAGAATTATGATGAGATAACCAAAATAAAAAATAAAAGAACTTTCAAGCATCAATGACTCAATAACAATAAGTGGAGAATATATCAAGCTTACCATCAGCATAATAAGTATAAATACGTATATAACAGAGAAGGAAAGGCTGCAGACTTTTTCCACTTTGAGAACCAGATCCACTGGTTTATTAAAACTTACATGTCTTGCCTGTTTAGGAAGTTTCTCCACTACAATTCCTTCCGGATAGACATAACTTAAACCAACCAACGCTGCCCAAAGCCCCCGGAGGAATAAATGAAAAATGAGCGCTATTTTTATAATATTAACGCAGTGAATAAATATATAAAACATGGCTATTGCGGTAAGTTCAGCACCTACTTGCTGTATGAGCATGCCAAAAAAATTTATAATTGAATCATTTATAAGGATGACAAATGTAATAGTCATACCCGAGATAAATATTTCAGGGGACCAGCTGTTATTTTGAATATCAATAAGCCATTGGGGAGTTTTCTCTCTCACTTAATCGAATGTTTAAGTAAACTTTTTACCTTTTCTGCAGACAATGTCTTCTATGTGTCTTTCCTCCTGGCTAATTCCGTATCTATCTTCTTTCCAGTCATGAACATAATCAAAGCACATATTAAAAGTAACAATCCGAAAACTAAAATTATGGTACTCTCCGGTTTTCCTATAAAGATCATCAAACAGAAAATAAAAAAGGACATTCCGAAGCAGACACCCATAATGAAGAAAACAAATTTTTTCCTTTTCCTGAGAACCCCATTACATAGATCTTCAAGTTTCTCCTTTGCCATAATGCAGGTATATTGTCAAATCTGTATCTTATGCAGAGTAAAGGTATGAAATCACCCAGACTTTCTAATGATTATGATTAATATCATCAAACTGGAAAAGTCGGCACCCTTGACCACTTCCCGCCAGAATTAATTGACCACCTATGGCAGATTGTAAATCACTGTTATGATGCATCTTATATTTTTGAGAAAATTCCGGCCAAATGTGGTCAAGGCCTCCAGCTTTTGCACTTTGTCCTTTGTCAACAGATACAAGTGATATGACCACTTATAAAAATGAAACGGATAATGAAATCATTACAAGAGTAGGATCAACCTGCAATGAATTATTCATGGTGGTAGTAAATCATGCTGGCAGATTTAACGGAGGTAGTTTCATCACTGGACCGAAAGGAGATTTGCTCTGTCAGATGAACGCTGATCCTGGTGTTCTGACTTATGAGGTACCGATTGGTTGTATTTCAAATGTATTTCATAAAGAGCCACCTGGATGGATGGGATGGGGTTATCGCAGACCGGAGATTTATAAGAAATATATTTAAAATTCAATTGATCCCCTGTTCCTTCAAAAGCCGGTAAATTTTCCAATAAACTCTCAAAACGTGAGAATTAGAAGAGTTAATTATTTTCTTGCTGCTTTCTCAGAAAAATAAATAATTGACTTTAATGTAAAGTTCTTATAACTTTACATATATGCTCGTTCTCTATTGCAGGTTTATTACAAAAAGATAATACTCATGACCGTTATAATTGAAGACCAGATCATGATGGTTCTTGAGGAATGGGTAAATAAAAACCATCCCTTTCAAAGTATGTTTCTGGTAAAGACAAAGAAGAAGAGATTGATTATTCCATCCTTTCACTAAAAATGGATTAAGTTTTATGCAGGTGGCCATAGTACTGGGATTTCCTATTGCACTTCTGTTGATTGCCGCATTTATGACTATAAAGCTGAAAAGTCATGAAAGCAAATATATTCTTTGGATTATACTTGGAGCAATAATATTACTGATGGCAATAAGTGAAACTGCAGGCCTGCAAATATTTTTAATTAATACAGGATCCGGATTTTCACCTTTAAATAAAAAGATATACGATTCCCTTTTATTGGTTGTTCTTACGATAACTATCATAATGCTGGTTGCGATTTTTAAGACGATGAATCAATCGTATCTGGCATTGAAAAATTCTGAGGAGAAATTCCGATATTTATTTGATAATCAAATTGACGCAGTTTATCTGATTGAGCCGGTCAATCTTAAAATCATTGATTGCAACAGGAAAGCTGTTGAAATGACCGGTTATACGATAGAAGAGTTAAGGAGCTTGTCATTTGAGGACCTTCATCCAAGAATGGAAAGAAATAATGTGCAACAAATATTGGAGAAAATTGCGGAGCACAAAATGGACCAGGCAACTTTTGTTCTTCATCATCGAAAAAACCAGGGTCCAATTATTATAATTGAAATGAATACAAGTTTGATTTACCTGAATGGAGAAAAAACTATTAAAATTGTTACGAGGGACATAACGGAACGTAAGTTGAAAGAGGATAAAGTCAGTATGTTTTTCAAGGCTACTGAAAACTCCCTTGAAGCAATCGGATTAAGTGATCTTGATAAAAGACTGATTTATGTAAATAATGCTTTTGAAGTAATGTTTGGTTATCCGAGGGACGAATTAATCGGGAAAAAAATTGATATCCTTTATCCTGATGATACTTACAGGAAATTGCTGAAGTCTATTCAAATTAATGATGAGGGAGGGTGGATAGGAGAATTAACGGGCAGGAAAAAAGATGGTTCCCTTTTCTCTCTTCTGGTTTCGTCCTCAATAATATTGAACGATGATAAAACCATAATTGCCCGTATGACCACTCACCGGGACATTACGGAAAAAAAGCTTGCAGAAGAAAAAATGATTGCCTATACGGATCAGCTCAGATCCCTTTCTGATCATCTGACAACAATCAGGGAAGAAGAAAGATTAACCCTGTCCAGAGAAATTCACGATGGTCTGGGATCTTCATTAACTGGTTTGAAAATGGATTTAACAATGCTTAAACGGAATATTCTGGAGTGTTGCAGCAACAAACCTGTTAATGAAATTATAAACAATATTAAATCAATGACCGAACTGATTGATACAACATTTGGACTAATGCGAAGAATAGTGAAGGAATTGCGCCCTGAATTTCTTGATGAACTTGGCCTTGGAGAAGCCATACGCTGGTATGTCAGTGAATTTGAAAAACGTACTAATATTAAATTCAAGGCAACTGTTTTTCCTAAAGATATCGTTACCGATAAAAAACGGTCTATAACCATATTCCGGATTTTTCAGGAAATCCTTATAAATATTGCTCGACATTCCAAAGCAACAGAGGTAACTGTTTTTCTGAGGAAGAAGAAAGAAACGATTTTTTTATTGGTTCATGATAATGGAATCGGTATTAAAAAAGAAGACATTAACAATATAAAGTCATTTGGTATTCTTGGAATGCAGGAGCGTACACTTATTTTTGGAGGAAAACTTCAAATTGAGGGGATCGAAGGTCATGGAACAACAATTAAAGTAGATATCCCATTAAATTAACCTGAAATATATAAGTGATCAAAAATCATGATAAAAGTACTTATTGTTGACGACCACCGCATTGTTCGGGAGGGGATTAAAAAAATTATTCAGATGGAAGCGGATATTTTAGCTTCAGGGCAGGCAAAAGATGCATCTGAAGCTATCAGAATTATGTCAACAACCGAAATAGATGTTGTAATCCTGGATGTTTCCCTGCCAGGTATGAGTGGACTGGAAGCAATAAAAGATTTAAAGGCGTTAAACCCGAAAGTTAGAATAATCATGCTAAGTATGTATCCCGAGGAAAGGTTTGCGATCAGAGCTATAAAAGCAGGAGCATCAGGATACCTGACAAAAGAAACCGCACCTGAAGAATTGGTCAATTCTATCAGAATAGTCTATTCAGGGAGAAATTATCTCACACCTTTTGTTACAGAAAAAATGGTAACTGAACTTCAGTCTCCAGCTGAAAAAGCACATCATGAAAAATTATCTGCAAGGGAATTCGAAGTAATGTGTATGATAGGATCGGGAAAAACGCTAAAGGAAATCGCAGATATATTGTCTTTAAGCACAAGAACAATAAGCACTTACAGGGCAAGAGTTCTTACAAAAATGAATTTAAAAAACAATGCAATGATCATGCACTATATGATGGATAACTGGCTTTTAGATTAGTAATTCAGACAACATTTCCCATCTTCTCTTTCTGTCAGCGATCATCCTGATTTGTAATAAAACGCACTACATCAGCTTTCCCCTCTTTCCTACAATACTTTCAGTTATTAAACTACAGAGTATCATCTGTGTATGCAATAAATTTATAGTTTATTACTTAATGGAGGGGTTTTTCAAATTTAAAGATCAGAAAAATCGTAAAATCTTCATAAACAAATATTTACAAAAATGTCAAATAATGCAGATTTTAAGCCAAAAATACTGGCATTTCTTTGCAACTGGTGTTCATATACCGGTGCTGATCTGGCAGGCACTTCACGGATCAAATACAAACCTAATGTCAGAGCAATCAGGGTCATGTGTTCGGGACGTATAGAGCCAACTTTTGTTCTAAGGGCATTCCTTAAGGGTGCTGATGGAGTACTTGTATGTGGATGCCATCCGGGCGATTGCCATTACCATGAGGGAAACTACAAATGCCTCAGGAGATATCACCTGTTACAAAAATACATTCAGCAGATGGGAATTGAACCATCCAGGCTTAAGCTTGAATGGATAAGTGCCAGCGAAGGAAAGCAGTTTGCAGATCTGGTTAACAGCTTTACAGAGACGATATCGGAACTTGGTCCCTGTATGATAAAAGAGACAATGGAAGTTTTAACCTAAGCCTTAATATTTTACCTGTGGAAAAAACAAAACCAAAAATAAAACTGGCTGTTTATTGGGCTGCTGCCTGCGGCGGATGTTGCGTCTCAGTTCTTGATGTACATGAAAAACTCTTTGAAGTTGTTGCATCTGCAGACCTGGTATTCTGGCCTATTGCCCTTGATATTAAATATTCCGATGTGGAAGAAATGGCTGACGGGAGTATTGATGTTACGCTGTTTAACGGGGCAATCAGAAACAGTGAGAATGAGCATATGGCAAAACTCTTAAGGCAAAAATCCAGAATTCTTGTTGCATATGGAAGCTGCTCGCATCTTGGGGGCATTCCTGGTCTTGCAAATTTCTCAAATAAAGAGGAAATATTCAAAAGGGTCTACGAGGAATGCGAATCTACAGTAAACAGAGATAAAATAAGACCACAACCTGAAAATAAGGTACCTGAAGGAATTCTTGAATTACCTGTTTTTTATAATGATGTCAGGCCTCTTGACCGTGTTGTTGAAGTCGACTATTATCTTCCGGGATGTCCTCCTCAGACAGAACGCCTTGTTGAGGTATTCATGGCAATAGTAACAGGTGCACACCTGCCCCATAAAGGATCTGTGATTGGAGCTGGCAGTAAGGCTCAATGTGAGGAGTGTGCCAGGAAAAAGACAGAAAATAAGCAAATAAAGAAGTTTTATCGTCCATGGGAAATTATTGATGACGGAATAACATGTTTTATGGAACAAGGCATATTATGCATGGGGCCAGCTACCAGGCTGGGATGCGGGCACCGGTGCATTGCAGGAAACGCACCCTGCCGTGGCTGCTATGGTCCTGTATCGGACGACAGCGACCCGGGAACAAAAATGATGTCGGCAATATCAAGTATAATTGATGCAAAAGAACCGGATGATATTGAAAAAGTGCTGGAAGATCTGGTTGACACAGCAGGAACTTTTTACCGTTTTAGTCTTCCTTCGTCAATGATAAGGAGGAAAATGATATGAAAAAAATTACTATAGACCCGATAACCCGTCTTGAAGGGCATGGGAAAATTGAAATTTTCCTGAATGATGAAGGCGATGTGAATAACGTATATTTCCAGGTTCCTGAATTAAGGGGATTCGAGAAATTCATCGAAGGCAGACCTGCCGAAGAAGTTCCGCATATTGTAACCAAAATATGTGGCGTATGCCCTGGTTGTCATCATATGGCTTCCGGAAAGGCTGTTGATATGGCATTTGGTGTTGAGCCTACTCCAACGGCAAAAATGTTGCGTGAATTTTTCTATATGGTACATTTTGTTCATAGCCATATTGCACATTTCTACGCACTTGCTGCCCCAGATTTTGTTGTTGGTCCAACAGCTCCGAAAGCAGAAAGAAATATTCTGGGCGTTATAGCAAAAGTTGGGGCAGAGATAGGTACCGAAGTAATTAAACAGCGCAGGATTGCCCAGGAGATTCAGGCTTTATTAGGTGGACATCAGACACATGTGATGCTTAATATGCCCGGAGGAGTCAGGAAGGGACTCACAGAAGAACAACGTCTCGATATGATATCTAAGTCGGAGGGATTTGTGGAATTTTCAAAATTCTCACTTAAAGTTTTTGAAGATATTGTGTTGTCCAATAAAAACTATGTTGATATTATCCTGAAAGGGCCATATAAACTGGATTTATATTCCATGGGCCTGGTAGATGAAAACAATAATGTGAATTTCTACGACGGAAAGGTTCGGGTAGTTGATCAGGATGGTGTTGAACATTGTAAATATTCACCAACCGAATACAGGGAATTTATAGCTGAACGTATTGAACCCTGGAGCTACCTCAAATTTCCATATCTGAAAAAAATTGGATGGAAGGGATTTGAAGATGGCAAAGATTCAGGGGTTTATCACGCAACACCTCTTTCGCGCTTAAATGCTTCTGACGGAATGGCAACTCCATTGGCACAGGAAGAATATGAAAGAATGTACTCAACTTTAGGAGGGAAACCGGTACATAATACAATGGCAATGCACTGGGCCAGATTAATTGAATTATTGTATTCTTCTGAACGGGCACTGGAACTGGCCCGGAATGATATAATTGCAGGGAAGGAACTCCGCACGCCAATTGAAAGAATTACAGGTGAAGGTGTTGGAATTGTTGAAGCACAAAGAGGTACTCTGACACATCACTATTGGACAGATCAGAAAGGGATAATAACTAAAGCAAATATTATTGTTGGTACCACAAATAACAATGCAGCTATCTGTATGTCAATAAAAAAAGCCGCTCAGGGATTTATCAAAAAAGGGACAATTATTGACGATGGTGTCCTGAACCTTATTGAAATGGCATTTCGTGCTTACGACCCATGCTTTTCATGTGCAACACATAGTTTGCCGGGAAAAATGCCAATGATAGTATGCTTAAGAGATGCGAAAGGAAATCTATTGAGAAGTGTTTCAAGGGATTGATGATGTCTGCATTTGAATTGTGATATTATAAAAAGAAAGTTGATAAAATAAACAACAAGGAGGATATATGCGAACCGGAGTCTTCTTCTGTCAGGTTGAAAATGGCAAAAATCTGAATATCGATGCTATTGCTAAATATTCAGCAAACCTTCCCGGGGTTGAGATTGTCCAGATTCTTGGCGTAAAACCACATCTGGACGCAAAATTGCTTAGTGAAATAATTATGACAAATAAGCTAAACAGGTTAGTCATTGCCGGGGATATGCCCGGATATTACAAACCCGTTTTCACAAAAGCGATGTTGCTGGCAGAGCAAAATACTGATGAAGTCAGATTAGCATCATTCCAGGAACACGGGGTTCGTGGTGAATATGCCTTAGACAGGGCAAAAGCTATAATTGCCTGTGCCAATATGGCTGTACCTTTTTCTCTTGTAGCCTCACCAAAAAGGAATCCTGTCAGCCATGCTACTCTTGTAATTGGTGCCGGAATAGCCGGAATACAGGCATCACTTGAAATTGCCAACGCAGGAAAGCATGTCTACCTTGTGGAGCAAACAGGTACCATAGGTGGCCATATGGCCATGTTCGATAAAACATTCCCGACACTTGATTGCGCTGCATGTATCCTGACCCCTAAAATGGTTTCAGCAGGACAACATGAAATGATACACCTGTTGACTAAATCAAGGGTAAGCGAAGTAAGCGGTAAACCAGGGGCTTACAGAGTAAAAATTCACCAGCATGCAAGGTATGTAGATGTTGATGCCTGTGTGGCTTGCAATATTTGTGCTGATGTTTGCCCGGTAAAGGTCGAAAGCGAGTTCGATTCCAGAATTTCATTACGAAAAGCAATTTATATTCCATTTCCTCAGGCAGTTCCAAATTCTTACCTGGTTGATCCCGAGAATTGTACATATATTCTTTCAGAAGGTCAAAAATGTGGTGCTTGTGTTAAAAAATGTCCGAAAGAATGCATTAATCTCAATGAAACAGACAAGGATATTGATATAGAAGTTGGCAATATTATTATTGCAACAGGATATGAATTGCTGGATGTCGGAAAAATAGAACAATATGGATATGGAAAATATCCAAATGTCCTTACATCACTTGAATTTGAACGATTAACCAATGCATCAGGATCAACCGGAGGAAGAATTGTAACCAAAACCAGACAAATAAATAAAAAGACAGGTGCTGATGAATGGATTTTTTCTCCGGAAGGTGCTCCTCCCAGAAATGTGGCCATCATCCACTGTGTCGGTTCAAGGAATAAGAATTATAATGCTTATTGCTCAAGGGTATGCTGCATGTATTCTTTAAAATTCGCTCATCTGATTAAAGAGAAGATCCCGAATGTGAACTGTTATGAATTCTATATTGATATGCGTGCATTTGGAAAAGGTTACGAGGAATTTGCAGAACGAATAAAGCATGAAGGGACATTTGTTGTAAGAGGGCATTCAACTAATGTAGAAATGAAAGGAGAACAATTAATAGTAAGGGGTGAAGATATTTTGAACGATAAAATGGTGGAATTTTATGTTGATATGGTTATACTGGCAGTTGGCCTTATACCTGCAAAAGGTACGGATTACCTGAGCAGGATTTTGGGTATTGCCAGAGATCCAGATGGTTGGTTTTCTGAATTAGACTACAATGGTAACCCAACCGATACAGAGAGAGGAGGTATTTATGTTGCCGGAATGTGCCAGGGACCAAAAGATATTCCGGATACTGTGGCCCAGGCTTCAGCTGTAGCTGCAGGAGTTTTAGGAAGCATTTCAAGTGGTAAAGGTATTGGCCATCTTAGCAGTGTTACACTCAGCGAAATAGAATCAAGAGCAAAAATTATTCACACATTATAAGATTATCATATGGCAATCAGAATTAATCCAACACTTATTGACGAGCTCAACAGCTTTGGAGCAGAAGATGTTCAACTTTGTTACCATTGTGGCGATTGTTCGGCAGTTTGTCAACATTCTGGTGAGATTTTCAATTTCCCCCGAAAATCGATGCGTCGTTTACAGATGGGACTTGAACAAAAGATTGAAACTACCTTCGAACCATGGCTTTGTTATTATTGCGGACAATGCTCTACTCAATGCCCGCGTGAAGCCGATCCGGGAGAATCCATGATGAGCCTGAGGCGTTGGCTTATTTCCCGTTACGATTTTACGGGCATTGCCAGGCAATTTTTCAGGTCGAAGCTGGTCGAAGTACTCTCTATTATTGGTGTTGCAATACTTACCGGATTATTTTTGGTTATTTATGGATTTTCAGGGGGAAATCTGCAAATATATGATGGCGAAGGAGCATTCCTTCCAAGCACCTTTATCCATAAATTTGATTTGTTAATCGGATCCGTAATGGCAATTTTTCTTCTGATTAATGCTATCCGAATGTGGTATTTTACCATGATTAAAGGAGTTGATTTTAACATCCCATGGTGGTACTGGCTGAAAAATATCTTTACCCTGCCATTGCATTTCTTCACACAAAAGCGTTATGCTGAGTGTGAATCAAAAAATAAATCAGGAATATTCATGCCCTGGCTGATCCATCTGGGTTTGATGCTCGGCTATGCAATTATGCTTGTGTTGGTTATGGTATATATTGAAGAGCTGCAATATGGGCCTGATATAATCTGGAAAGTTCATATTTTCGGATACCTGGCCAGCATAGGTTTAATCATAGGAACAGTCTATTTTATCAGGAACCGTCTGATCAAATCAAAATATGTACAATACAAAAAATCGCACGATACCGATTGGGTATTTGTATGCCTGTTGTTTCTAATTGTTTTAACAGGAATTGCACAGCACATTTTACATCGTACAGGTATTCCTTATTGGGCAAACATTATTTATGTGATTCATTTAATGTGTGTCGTTCCTTGGTTGCTGAGAATGCCTTTTAGTAAATGGGCACATTTGGTCTATCGCCCTCTTGCCATGTATTTTGCAGCTGTTTATACAGATGCAAAAGAAAAACAGGAAGTCATATCAGGGTCATATGCTATTTCAGTAAAGTAAAAATTTAGAGTATGGAAAACTGTAGAATAGGGGTTTACATTTGTATGTGCGGGACCAATATTGCCAAAATAATTGATGCAGAGGCAGTTAAAAAATCGGTTTCTAAACTCCCTCATGTTGAATTGGTTGAAACCTACAAGTATATGTGCTCCAATCCCGGCCAGGAAATGATTATTCATCATATAAAGGAGCATAAACTCAACCGGATTGTAGTTGCAGCATGCAGCCCAAATATGCATGAACGAACTTTCCGTGCAGCTTTAAGAAAAGCAGGAATCAATCAATACCTTTTTGAGATGGCAAATATCAGGGAGCAATGTAGCTGGGTACACGATGATCCAAAAGATGCAACTGAAAAAGCTATCGCACTAACCCGTGCCGCTATTCAACGGGTTGAACTCCATGATTCACTGGAAAGCCTGTCAGTTGAAATGTGTCCCACTAGCCTTGTTATTGGAGGAGGAATTGCAGGAATGACTGCCGCACTGGAGCTTGCTGATGCAGGACACAGTGTTTACCTGGTTGAGAAAAACAATCATCTCGGTGGCAATCTTGCACGTGTAGATCTTACCGCTCCTTATTTATATTCAGCCAGAGATCTTCTGACAGAAAGAATTACAAGGATAAAAACAATTGACCATATTCATTTACACCTGAACTCAAAAGTTACAGAACTGACAGGATTTGTCGGTAATTTCAGGGCTAAAATATACGAACAGAATGGTAAGACTGATGGAAATGAGAAACTAACTGAAGTAAAGATCGGAAATGTAGTGGTATGCACAGGATATAAAGAATTTGATGCATCACGCATAACTCACTATGGATATGGAAAATTGCCAAATGTTATTACCTCTTTTGAATTGGAGAAAATGATCCGTGAAGGGAAAATTGAAACAAAAGAAGGAAAAATACCAAAATATGTTGCTATTATTCATTGTGTCGGAAGCCGAAGCCTCGAATTTCACGGATATTGTTCAAGGGTCTGCTGTATGACTGCCCTAAAATATGCTCATGAAATAAAATCCGCAAATGCAAAAAGTTATATTTCAGATATTTATATTGATATGCATGCCTTTGGCAAAGGGCACGAAGATTTTTACCGGCGTTCATCAGAAGCGAAGACCTTATTCCTTATGTACGAAAAAAATGACAGGCCTGTTATCCGGCGTGCAGGGCCTAAAGACGATTGTGAAATGCTTATCGAGGTTAATGAAAAGCTATCAGGTGAAACTATTGAAATACCTGCTGATCTTATTGTGTTGATGGTTGGGATGGAAGCGCGTGAAGATTCCGCAGAGGTAGCCCGTCTCGTAAATATAAGCCAGGATAAAGAAGGATGGTTTATTGAAAGCCATCCAAAATTAGAACCTGTTGCCACAACTACTGATGGAATTTTTATTGCCGGAACTTGTGTTGCCCCAAAAGATATTCCTGATACCGTTGCACAGGCAAGAGCCGCTGCCGCACGTATTCTTGCAAAAATATCAAAGGGTAAAATAGAGGTGGATGCAATTTATTCTGAAGTAGATCCGGACCTTTGTTCAGGTTGCCGTTTCTGTAATAAACTGTGTCCATTCAGTGCAATTGAGTTTGATGAAAAGGAGGTGCATAGCCATGTTATTGCTGCTATGTGCAAAGCTTGCGGGGTCTGTGTTGCGGCTTGTCCATCATCGGCAATAAAAGGAAGACATTTTACTGATTCACAAGTGTTTGCCCAGATTGATGGTTTGATGGAAGTCGTACATTTTGCAGAATAGTAAAAACAACTGAGAGTCAGGATAATTTCAGATCCCTTAATAACTTAAAACTTGAATAAAATGAAAAGAAAGGTTCTATTAATAGATGATGATCAGGATCTTTTAAGGTCTTTTCATATAAACCTGGAAATTATCGGATATGAAGTGACAACAGCAACAGATAGTGAGGAAGGTTTAAAATCATTAAAAAAGGAAAAACCCGATATCATTATTCTTGATGTAATGATGAAAACAAACCTTGAAGGATATAATTTTCTTCATAAAATAAAAGAAGAACCTGAATATAAAATGATTCCTGTGCTGCTTCTCACTGGAATGACCGATCAAATTGGTGTAAATCTGTATTCGGTAGTTGAAGATGTAAAAGCACTCCCTAACGTACGTTTTCAGGATAAACCGATACCCCCTATAAAATTGGTGGAAATAATTGAAGATATGATAAAGGAATAGATGAAAAGGCAGATCTAAACCTTTTACACTTGAATTGTAAAACATAGCAATGTGAACGAAAAACCAATACCGGCACATCTGATATTTGCCCAATGGTTTATCAAAATCAGATGGATTGCAATATCCCTGCTTTTCATATCAGCTTACATCATTAATCAACTGCTTAATATTCCCATCCCGCTGATTCCTGTCTTCACTATTTCCTTCAGTCTGCTGATATTAAATCTTATTCATTTCTCTATTTTGAAAAGAATAATCGAAAAAGAAGAGAAAAGGGCAATGGTATTAATTAAATTATTTATTCATTTCCAGATAGTTACAGATATCATCGTTTTAACTTTCCTTCTGCATTTTTCAGGAGGAATTGAGAACCCTTTAATTGTACTATATTTCTTTCATATGATCGTTGCAAGTGCATTGTTTTCTTCATTCGAAAGCTATATGCACGCCGTATTTATACTTGTGTTATTTGGATTAATGGTTTTATTTGAATGTTACGGTATTATACCCCATTATCACCTGGAGGGATTTGTCGACCATGATTTATACAGTAACAAATTTTTCATTTTTGGGGCAGGTTCTGTAATTGCGGTTTCATCAATCCTGCTGGTAAGATTGACCCATTTAATTGTCACCAAATCAATTAAAGTGGAAGAATCGTATGTGAAAACAAATCTGGAACTTGAAAAAAAAGATAAACTCCAGAATGAGTATGTACTGCATGTAACTCATGATATCAAAGGTCATTTATCAGCTATTATCAGTTGTCTGGAAGTAGTTAAAGACAAAAAGGCCGGTACCTTGAATGAAATTCAGGATGAACTCGTAAATCGTGCATACAACAGGACTAATCTACTGGTTAATTTTGTCAAGGACTTATTGAACCTCACAAAAAAAAGGTTGACACAGGTAACGGAGTTTGAAGAATATAATTTAAAGGAAGTAATTGACAAGGTCGCAGCATCGGTTCAGCTCCTTGCCAAAGATAAATCAATAGAATTCAATGTTTCAGTAGATGATTCAATAAAAACAATCACAGGTAATCCGTTTACAATTGAAGAAATGTTCTCAAATTTGTTATTTAATTCAATAAAATATACCCCAAATAATGGTAAGATTGAATTGTTTGTGAGGGAACATAATGATAAAATTATTACCGAGATTACTGATTCCGGAATAGGAATACCACAGGAAGAAATACCAAAAATTTTTGATGAGTTTTACAGGGCCAGCAATGTCCCCAAAGATATTAAAACCGGATCAGGCCTGGGGCTTTCCATTGTAAAACAAATACTTGATAACCATAAAGGCAAAATTTCGGTAAAAAGCGAACCCGGAATTTGGACTAGATTTACCGTATCACTTCCTAAAAATCCAAATGTGTTTGGAATCAGATAGAAAATTGACTTTGGTTTAAATAAGGTTTTAAATTTGATAATGAAATTAATAGACCTCAGATGTCCAGCATCATCGAAGGTTTTAATTACGATATCTTCATCTCCTACCGCCAGAAAGACAATAAAGGCGACAGGTGGGTGAGTGAGTTTGTTGAAGCTGTAAAAACAGAACTTGAATCAACATTTAAGGAAGATATCAGCATTTACTTTGATATAAATCTGGAAAAGCCGGTGCCATTTACCACTTCCCGCCTGTGTTAATTGACCACACCTGACCTGTTGTAAATCGTTCTTATGAAGTACCTTAAATTTTTGAGAAAATACCGGACAAATGTGGTCAGGATTTTCGGCCTTTTCAGGCTACTATTGTTTAACAAGGTAATCCTGGTTGAAACTCAGGCAAAGAGTTGCAGGAGATGGATCGGAAGGATCGAACTCCAATCCGGGAAATACAATGTGCAGAACCCGTCCATCACTGTAGGTAAAAATAATCGTATGATCCTTAATGGCATATTTTCCTGAACCTCCTCCCTCTGCAATACTATAATACTGGTAAAGGGAATGATCCAGCACTTTCAGGGCTCCCTTGTCAGTAAAGGTACCATCTTTCCTGAAAGTTATGAAACAGGGGATATCGTTTTCACCCGTGATCATCCATGTACCATCAAGGACAGCATTATCCACCTCGGGCAGGCGGATATAAGTATGCTCTTCGCTTATCGGGGCGACAATAAGCTTGCCGGATTCAATTCTTACGGGGAAATTTGAGCCCCGGATCTTTGCCTCCCCCTTTCCGTTTGAGAAGGTATATGTACCCCAGTAAGATTTTATTCGTTCACTGTCAGCATAAGTGTTCAATCCGTAAAGTCCTGTGATCGGAAACCTGCTGCCATAATAAACCTGTCCGTTGCTGAAGAAGATCATAAAGGTAGTCTTTAGTTTTCCGCCCATGAATCCGATTCCGGCCCAGCATCCTGTTATCCCTGCACCTTTTGCAGATGCGGCAGGCAATACCGGAGAAGTGAGATTTGAGAACCTGAGATTAAAAACGAAGTCAGTTATTGTAAGGTAATACGGGTAATGATGAACAGTAGGATCAATATTATTTCTTACAGCATCAAGGGATATCGTTTTGGACAGCACGATTACCCTCTCAATCCTTTCTTTTGCCCTGATCACATATGAATGGACAAAATAATCACCGCTGGACCTAATGTCTCCTCTGCCGTAAATGTATTCCCAGCCTGCCATGGTCATGCCAGAATCTTCAACGTTAAAATTCTTCCCGCTTACCTGGTTCAGTTTCTGAGCCCCCATCATTGTAGCAAATTCATCCCACAGAACTGCCAGTTCATCTTCAAGTGATGCGGACGATATTTTACCCTTCATTAATATGATACTGAAGATCTCTCCATCCTTTACAGACTTCGGGAAAAGCTCAAGGAACTTAGGCGACTCCTTATGAATCCATCCCTCCGGTATCCTGAATTTGAAATTCCCATAACCCATCTGCCCGTCGCTTTCCTGAACCTGGACGGCTTCTCTTTCTACTGTCACTCCAGCATTACCTATGGTTTCTTTTGTGTCAGGTTGGGATTTATCTGCGGCAGTTGTCTCCCGGTTAACAGAAGGATTAATATCAGAAGTAACATCAGCCTCCGTCAGGCTGAGGCTTTTCATAAACTCATTTATCAATTCCTGCTGTTTGTCGTCTATGGCAAATATCACTATTGTGGCCTTCCTACCCTGCCGTGTAAAGCTCCTTACCTGGGCCCAGAGGGTTACCTTATCGTTGAATATTTTCGCCTGACCTGTTGTCATTTCCCATCCGCCGGGAAAACCTGTCGTTACGCGTTTGGGAAATCCGAGCACAGAGTATTGGGAAGTGATAAACTGACTCCAGTCATTCCCGAATTCAACATAAGGAATATCGCTGGCAGGCTTAACAGGATTAAGGACAAAACTGACTCTACCTTCAGGATCTGACAAGATAAGTGATTGTTCCACATTTTCCTGGCTATAATTATCCGGAACGGTGAATGAGTATATATCAAAAAACTTCTGCGCCTTCAATGGCAAAGAGAGGAGTGCTATCGACAGGAAACCGGAGAAAACTACAATTTTCATTTTACATCACTTATTTCTCTGAAGAACTTTTTATAATTCTCTTTAATTCAGGCAGATTCCATAATGGCTTCCACGCAGGATCAAGAAGTAATAAATTCACAGATAAGCGAGATGGGATCGTCAGTAATAATTTTATCTGCTCAAGTGCTGCTTCATATTCACCGACCATTACATATATCCTGGCAAGGTCTTCTGTCCTGAATACCCCGCGGTAGGCTTCTTTACTGATTGACATCATATCAACGCCTTTTCTGCCGGCTTCAATTGCTTTTTCCTTCATCCCTATGCCTGCATAAGCTATTCCCAATGCACTGTACAACCTTGAATCCTCCGGGTTTTTAATAATCATGGAGTCAAGAGTAATCAGGGCAGAGTTATAGTATTTATCAGCTTCCGATTGTTTGTTCATAAGATCATATACCCTGGCACAAAGTAATGATTTGAGGTTGATATAAAACTGAACGGTAATAAAGTTTATGTCATTAACTGAAAGAAACGACAGGGCTTCCTGATATTTATTCTCATATATATCAATAAGGACAGCTGATTCAAACAATAACGGGCTGGATTTGCATTCACTTAATTGAAAGGCATCAACCAGTACTTGCCTGGCTTTGAATGTATCACCTTCTGATTTAAGATACATAAAACATTTTTGCCATATAGCTTCGATGAAGGCAGGATTTATCGATAAGGCTTTATTAAAATACTCTTCAGCCTTCAGATAATCTTTTTTCATGGAGTAATTTACACCCAGATTATGATTTATCACCTGTAATACAGGATCAAGTTCATGAGCCATCAGATAGTACTTATCTGACAATTCCCATTCTCCAGCTCGACGGTAAATATTAGCCATTGTATACAATACATCAGGATTATTACCTGACTCCTGTTGTGCTATTTCCAGCTGTTTGATAGCATTGGAATAATCTAGAAAACCGATATAATAATAGTTACCCTGGGCTACATGAAGCTCAGGCAAATCAGGATCAATCGTGATAGCGGCATCAATTGCCTCTTTTGCTTTTGCTACCCTCTCTTCGCTTTTATCATAATGGAACCAGTGTAACTGCAAATAGCACTGTGAGATATTTATATATGCAAGTGCAAAATCCGGATCTAAATCGATTGCCCTCCTGTACATTTTTATTGCAATTTCATAGTTTTGTTTATTGAAACTCTGAAATTGATAATCTTTGCCAAGAAGGTAATAATTATATGCCTCAAGGTTTTTTGTAGGCTTTTTGTCAATCCTCTCTATATCATCAAAAGTCAATACAGTTTTCAGTTCTTTAGCGATCTCTTTGGCTATCTCACTTTGCAAAGTAAATATCTGCTTTATCTCCCTGACATAATCCTTAGCCCAGATATTCTCATCTGTTTTTGCATTGGTCAGCTGAATCCATATTTTAAGATTATTATTATCCCTGCCTACACTTCCCTGTACAATATAATTGACTTTCATCTCCTTGCCAATCGTACTTAAAGTTTTGTCGCTCTTTTTATACTGGTCAGAAGAAATCCGCGACCTGACTGTGAATTCTTTTACTCCCTGGAGATTATTCAAAATCTCATCCATAAATCCATCGCAGAAATAATCCTGGGTTGAATCATTACTTAAGTTTCTGAATGGTAATACAGCAAGTGTTTTTTCCAATTCTTCAGAATCTCCTGATGATTTAATCAGTTTTGGAATAATGAAGAATCCGGTTATTAATAATGCTATTACTGCAACAGGTACAATAATTGATTTAAATCCAATTTTCTTTTTGGTATAAGTATTTGTTCTAACTTGTTCCTGTGACAGATATGGATCCTTTTTGCTAAATTTTTTAAGTGAATAAATGATATCCTTAACAGCATTGGCTACTTTGTTGATTTGATCCCGGTAATAAGTGTTATTAAGGTTTTTTTCAGGAATATCATCAGGTTTTAATGGTCTGTTCACTCCGGCAGATCTGAATATAAAATCTATGCTCCGGAGAATACCTCCCAGTTCGTTTTCAAGAAATGCACTATCATCAGAATCCAGCTCATGAATCCTGACAGGTAATATTCTGCTGGCTATATTGCCGCTGGCAAGTCTTATATCTCTTCCAAACTGATCTTCTTTTACCAGTTTATTAAAAGCAACAAACTCATATTGCCAGGCAAAGCTCTTGGGATCACAATAGGTTTGTGAGATGATAGGGATGAATATCAGGCACTTGAGCTTTTCTTTCAGGGAAGCACCAACGTCATGAGTCTCTAATAATCCATCATGAGGATTTATATCAAAATATACACTGATTTCATCTTTGAAAGTCGATTCAAGCTCTCCCTTCAGGTTCCTCACAAACTCAGTAACCCAGCCATCATGCTTGTTATCTTTCTGACGGTAACTGATGAAGATATCGTATTCAAAACCGGTAATCAGACTTGACATAATAAATATTCAATGCAAATTTTAAAATCGAAAATGTTTGTTAAAGCTAGCCAGCTTCATCTATATTATTCAAAATATTCCGGTTGACAAGACTAGAATTTATCCCAGAATATTTTTGTTAGCATATTATCCCCGCCAATTGCAATTGATGCAGCTTCGTAGCTTGCCGCATTAAGTGTCTGCTCATTTACAGGATAAGTGAACCTCTTTGGAATTTCTGAGTACTCAGAGATTGATGGAGGAAGATTCAGGATCGGATAATCCAGCCTTCTCCACTGGGTATAACCCTCAAGACCTCTTGTATATAATGCAATATACGACTGTGTTCCAATCTTTTGCTTCCATGTACCTGCTGCAGTTGCATAGTTAACATTCGGCTGAGCAAGATAACCTGCAGCCTCAGCTGGGGTCCCTCCCCAAAAAAGAACAGAAGCAGCAACAGCATTTGAATATAAGGCACTGGCTGTACCACCGGCTGCAAATCCTCTTTCTGCTGCTTCTGCCCGGTAGAAAAGCACTTCATCGTAAGTAAATAAAATGCCGGGGAAGTCTGGTGCTATAATAGCATCTGCAATATGGGAATACTGGGAAAATTGATTGCTTTCACCATATATACCACCAACATATGCAAATTTTTCAGTTTCAGTTGATGAAGTATCAATCTGAGTAAAGTACTTAGGCCTGCGTGGATCGGTAAGAGTATTCATTAAATCAATAACTGTATTTGCAGGAATAAAGTCATCTCTTCCACTCTGCACTACATCAGTGTAGATCGGATTAGTATGAATGGCAGGCAAATAATAGAGTAAAGCATTTTCCTCATTTGATGAAATTACACCTCCTGCAAGAGCAGCTTCAACGGTAGCCCTGGATAGTTCAGAATTGGCATCAGCAAGAGTGATACCGATTTTCAGTTTAAGTGTATTACCAAATTTTTTCCATAAAGCAACATTTCCGCCATAGATTAGATCGGCCGAACCAAAACTGCCCTCCGATGTATTGAGTTTTGCAATTGCAGCATCAAGCCTGGTGATGAGATTCTGATAAATTGCTGAGGCATCATCATAAACGGGGTGAATAATATTTATATCCAATGCTTCTGTATAGGGTATATTACCAAATATATCAACCAGATTCTGATATGAATAAACATTGAGTAACTCAATAATAGCCAGCTTATTTGTCTTTTCGACTTCACCGACAGCGCTTGTCGGTTTTGATATGGCGATTAAACTGGAAGCCTCATTAAAATCTTTCAGAAATCCCCTGTAATAAGCTCTGAATGTAAAATCAGGAATAGTTCTGTTGACAATAATGTAGTTTGCCTCGTCTGTATAGGTAGTCTCGGTCCAGTATTGAGCAAACAGTTTCCAGACATTGTTGTTCACATTGGTACTTGATATCTGGTCAACCAGGGAAAGTTCAGCATTGCTGAACAATGACTCTCCCGATACATTAGCAGGATGTTTTACATCCGTATTGAATTCCTCGAATTTATCAGTACAGGAGGCAAAGAATGCAACCAGTACCAAACAAATGATATATCTGTTTTTCATAAATTTCATCATTAGAACTGAAGATTAACAGTGAAACCATAATTACGGGTGGTTGGCATAACTCCGCTCTGCCATCCCTGAATATTTCCTGCACCATGACTTGACTCAGGATCTGCATGGGGCAGGTTCTTGTTGAAGATCCACAGGTTTGATCCAACAAAGCTTACAGAAGCACCCCCAAAGAAAGTCTTATCAATAACCGACCGGGGAATCCTGTATGTGAATATAACTTCACGAAGCTTGGTATAGGATGCATCATAAACAAATGCAGAGTTAGGATTCCTTGCATATCCGAACAGACGATAATCTCCACCCGGAACGCGTCTGAGGTTAGGAGTCCCGTTTGCAAGAACACCGTCAAGAACAACTCCTCCGCTCGCTGGATTATATCCTGCCGCAACACTTCCGATAACGGGGCTTCTTACAGGATTGCCCAGGTCATTAATGAAATCTGTTTCAGCATAAAGTCCTGTAGCCATTCCATAATTCATATCTAAAGAGAAAATATCCCCTCCCTGTTGCAGGTCGATAAGGAAGCTAAGGCTGATGTTTTTATAGCTGAACGTATTCTGCAGACCACCATTCCAGTCCGGATTAACGTTCCCGATAACCTTATCTGATGTTGATGAAGACTGATAATAACCTGAAGCGAGAATCTGGCGCTTACCGGTAGCCTCATTTATAACAAAATCAGTTCCCTGTATGGTTCCGTAAGGTTCTCCGATACGGGCGTTAATGGTAACACCTCCCTGAAGAGTTGCAATCTGAAGATTTTCAATCCCCTCTTCCAGAGAAACAACTTCATTAATGTTCTTTGACCAGTTAATAATCAGATCCCACTGAAAATTGTCAGTTCTGACCGGAGTTCCGGTGAGTTTGAGTTCCATCCCTTTGTTCTGCACTTCACCGGCATTTACATACTTTGATGAATAACCTGTAGCATAAGATACATTTACGGGAAGAATCTGGTTAATTGTATTTGATTTATACAAGGCAAAGTCGAACTCAAGTCTGCTTTTAAACAGACTCATTTCCAGACCGGTTTCAATGTTCCTGGTTCTTTCCGGTTTCAGATCGGAATTGTTCTTTGTGCTAGGAACAGATACCATTGGATTACCGTTGAATGGTGTAATAGGAACATAAGTGTCCAGAACGCTTGCATAAGGAGCATCGCTGCCAACCTCTGCATAATTCAACCTGATTTTACCAAGATCAAGCCATGGTGCGTCAAATAATTCAGAGAAAAGGAAACTTCCGGATATTGAAGGGTAGGTATATGTCCAGCTGTCCTCCGGCAGAGTTGAAGACTGATCAATACGGTAAGTTGCATCGAGGTAGAAAATATTGTTATATCCCAGTGATAAACTGGCAAAATAACCGTTTAATCCAATTTTTGCCAACAATTCTTCAGGTGGTTCCATAGGATCAACACTATTACTTAAGGCGTAAACATCAGGTACACTTAATCCGTTATTCGTGGATGCAAATACCCTGTCAAGTCTGTTTCTGCGTATATTGGTTCCCAGGAATCCGTTAAGGTTGAATTTATCACCAAAATTCTTTTTGAAATTTGCCATGAAGTCAGCATTTGTTTCGAGGAAATTCCTTGTATATCTTGAATATCCGGATTTTACATTAGGACGATTGACGCCAAGTTCTCCTGCTACGGAACCTACTGCTTTTCTCTCTTCCTGAAGTTCGCTGTATGTATCTATTGAAACCCTTCCCATAAGACTCAGCCATTCCGTTGCTTTATAATCGAGCTGGGTGAAACCTATCAGCCTGTTGCGTTCATCAGTTTCATAATTCTTATATCTTACCCAATATGGATTATCCCAGTAATTTGGAGTAAAGTCGAAGTTTCCGTTACCATCAAAACCTTTAGGGTTCCATGTAATATTGCGACCAGTCTTATTATAAAGATCTTTCAGCATGTTAATATCCACATCAACCTGGTACCACTGGCGGAAAGAAGACATAATGTTGTCGCTGTAGCCAGTTGAATTACGGCCTTTCCCGCGTGTATTCACATAGTTGGCGTTTGCAGAAACCTTAAGGTTTTTGAGCAAATTATACGATCCATTGAAATTAAAGCTGTTCTTTATTATTGAACTGTTGGGCATAATACCAGTCTGATTCATATTTGTATAACCCAGCCTGAATGTCGATTTTTCTTCTCCCCCGGATATTTCAAAGCTGTTTGTATAAGATACGGCTGTCTCGAAGAATTTATCTGCTCCATTTTGTGTATTTACCCAGGGCATTGCCTTCTTATAATTTGGTGATTCAGGAGAAAAGGAATCCCAGTGATAAACATTAAGCCCCTGATCAAATTTCTGTCCCATCGAAGCATCCTCGTAGAAAGGAACTGTCAGATCTGTATTTCCGTCACCGTCAACATCATTAAAATCTTCTAACCCGGGATATGCGCCACCGCTGTAATATGGCCCATAACCACCACCATAGTTTGTCTGATATTTCGGGAAAGTGGTTTTATCCATCAGACCAAAAGTTACGTTTGAACTCAGATTTACACCCAGGGCTTTCCCTGGCTTTGCACTACCTTTCTTTGTAGTTATCATTATGACTCCATTAGCTGCCCTTGATCCATAAAGAGCGGAAGCTGCTGAGCCCTTCAAAACCTCAATTGACTCAATATCGTTTGGATTTATATCGGCAGCAGCGTTACCATAATCATATCCGCTTCTCCCTGTCCTCTGGCCAAAATTGTTTGTAATAGAATTGTCAACAGGAACGCCATCGATTACGAAGAGTGCCTGGTTATTCCCGGTAAGAGACTTGGAACCTCTTATGATAACATTTGTAGATCCACCCATGTTGTTGTTGTCCTTAATGTTTACACCAGCAACTTTACCAGAGAGTGAGTTTACAAAATTGCCAGACTTTACTGTTGAAACAGCTTCTCCTGCAACTGTCTGTGTTGCATAACCCAGAGATTTTTTTTCACGGGATATACCAAGAGCAGTAACAACAACTTCATTCAAACCAATAATATCGGGCTCCAGAACAATGTCCAGAATACTCCGGCCGGCAATCTCAACTTCTATTGTTTTCATACCGATATAGGTGAAAATAAGAGTAGCGGCCTCAGGAGGCACTGAAATAGAATATTTGCCGTTCCCGTCTGTAAAGGAACCAACATTGGTCCCTTTAACCTGAACTGTAACACCGGGAATCGGCCCTCCTCCCTCCACTGATGAGTTAACCGTACCTGCAATTACTTTACTCTGTGCAATAAGGGATGTTCCCCTGGCAGACACAATCAAAATAATCAGCAGAAATAGTTTCTTCATACAAGTTAGTTTTAAGTTTTTGTCTCGTTCCGGAAAACTTTACACTTTTGCTTTTTAATCATTATCATTCCGATTGTAACCTGGTTTGAGAAATGCTTCAATTGGATCCTATGCCCATTTATCATCAGTTATAATTATAGACAATGCTTAACCATCCCCGGTATTTTGTGGTCTTGATGGTTTAGGCCAACTTTGTTGGTATGCCTGTTTATTTAGTTTTGTTGAAGTTGACTTCAATGTCTTTTACCGTTTGACCATCAGGTACAATAAGGCTCAGGCTAAGTTTTCCTCCTCTAAAAAGGATTTTCGGATACCTCCTTAATCTGATACTATTTTAGGAAATATTGTTCAGGGAAAATATCAGTACATTAATAATGTGTCAGTAAATACATATTTTCAGTACTGACAAATTCATATATTTGTTAAATGTATAATATATTATTTGGTTTACTATGACTTTTTATAATAAATTTCTGAAAATAATGCTGTTAATATATTAACAATAAAAGCAGCAGAGAGTAATCCTTCTGGCTTTGAGTCAGAATACATTGATTAACAATCATGAAACAAAGCTCAACTTCAAGCACAACACCGGTTTATACGTTAAGTGTGGCAGCAGATCTTTCAGGAATCGCTGTTCATTCAATACGTCAGTACATTGACAAGGGATTGATAATTCCTTTCAAAAAAGTATCATGCCGGAATCTTTTCTCTGAGGTGGATATTATCAGATTAAAATATATCCATAAATTACTGGAGAAAGATGGTTTAAACATTGCAGGCATAAAATCTTTGCTGGCTCTTATCCCTTGCTGGAAAATCAGACAGTGCTCTGAAACGGATCGTGAAAAATGTCAGGCATATATTTGTGAGACTAATCCATGCTGGGAAGCATCTGAAAAAGGGACTCTGTGCAGGAATACTAATTGCAGGGAATGTGAAGTGTACCGCAGCGTTGAAAATTATACTGATCTGAAATCATTCATTAAAACAATTATCAAGTAAATTGTATCTGACATTAAAGGCAATTAATCCTGAAACAACTTTCTTTAATAAATGATAAAATCTTGGGAAGTTTCATGGTCAATTCTGACCAGGATTTGGTTGCAACTCTGACAGTCAATCGTTTAGCTCCTTATCAATTAAATCGATAATAGTATCAATAATATCCCCAGCTTGCTTATATGCATTCATTTTCTCATTCATGAGTCCGGTAAGAAGGTCAAAATTGTTTTTGAACTTATAGTTGAATATTAATTCAGGTCTCACAACTTTTATTGAATCAACCTCAAGAGTTTCTTTGATTTCCGGGATTATCTGAGAAAAAATGATAGTGGAATGGTTATCTTCAAGCCTGTTTATATAGAGATACGTTTCTTCCAGATTCTGAAGCTTTTCTATAATATCATTGTTTTTCAAAACTATTATCTCACCGTTACTTATTAAAGTCTGGTAAATATTGCTTTTTCGTCTGAAATCAGAGTATCGAAGCATATTGAAGGTTATTTTCCCCAATGTATCTATTTCGGTTCTTGCATTCGATCTGATCAGACTACTGGCATATCTAAACTGAGAAAAATAGATCTGATTATAATGTATCTCACCGGTCAGAATATTTGAATCTTCCTGCAACTGATACTTTATACTTTGATAATATTGAATTTCCAATTTGTTGTCAGCTCTGGTTTCATTCCAATTACTCAGGTATAAGGCAAGAAGGATACCAACAGATACAATTATTATTTCACCAAAAGCATAAGTTATGTATTTTGTTAACCTCCCTTCCTCAAGGAGCTTTCTTCGTATTTCTTTCACTTTCAATAGCATAGAATTTTAATTAGAGTTGTCTCAGCGTCAATTGTTTTATAACCAACTAAAATAATGAAAATTAAAGTATGAAAATAATGAATCTGCTTGTTATAATAGAAAAGCCGGTGCCATTTACCGCTTCCCGCCAGAGTTAATTGATCACCTCTGACCGATTGTAAATCACTGTTATGAGGCATCTTATGTTTTTGAGAAAATAGAGGCCAAATGTGGTCAGGGCCTCCGCTTTTGCACTAAAA
Organism: uncultured Bacteroidota bacterium; assembly: GCA_937864815.1. Lineage (GTDB taxonomy): Bacteria > Bacteroidota > Bacteroidia > Bacteroidales > VadinHA17 > LD21. The sequence continues at coordinate 3,142 of CALMJY010000044.1, read as the reverse complement.
GGAATAACTGCACACCTCTAAAACTGTAAACACTGGTTTTTAAATGCATCCATACTGGAAAATGAGAAAAAGGGATCCATAATTATGTATCCTTCTGGCTTGACAATCTTAAAATAATCAAGCCGGCTCCGAAGGAGTATACGTCTGAGGGGAGCCCTAACGGAGCAACAAAAATGCCGTCCTGATCGAAGCCGAAGAGCGGCATTTTTTGTTTTACAGTCACTTCAAATTAGAAAATACTCTTACTACACCTTTCTTCTATTAAAAGATTCCTTAACATTTAGACAGGTGAAACTTCCTCTTTTTTCAGTTTTGTTAATGCAATAATCAGAAAGCTTACAATAAAGAATAATGACAGCAACAAGGTACTATTCCTCATACTGCCTGTTATTTGTTCGATAAAGCCGAAACCGAACATTCCAATTACAATAGCAAGTTTTTCAGTGCTGTCGTAAAAACTAAAATAAGAAGCCGTATCAGTTGTATCTGAAGGTATTAATTTCGACCATGTTGAGCGTGCCTGAGACTGGATTCCTCCCATTACAAGACCAACGAGTGCTGCAAGAATATAAAATTGATATTCAGTACTCACAAAATAAGCTGATAAACAAACAAATACCCAAATTGCAAGCATCCATAGCAGGGAGGTTTTATTTCCAAAACGGGAAGAAACCCTGCCAAATATAAACGCACCCAGAATAGCTACAAGTTGAATTATAAGGATTGTCATAATCAGCTTGGTATCAGTGATCCCCAGTTCTGCTTTACCAAAAAGAGAAGCAACTATTATGATGGTCTGAACACCCATGCTGAAAAAGAAGAAGGATATAAGAAACCAGTACATGGTCTTATGTTTCCTGATAAAACCAAATACATTAAAGACCTCACGGAATCCTCTGGTAAAAATGGTTAAATCCCAATGTACCAATCTACGTTCTTCCCTCAAATAGTAAAAAGCAATCTGGGAAACGATCAGCCACCATATTCCCACAAGAATAAAAGAAAATCTTATGGTTTCCAAACTGTCAGAAAATCCGAACAACTGATATTTTTGCAGTGAAAAAATATTAAAGATCAGCAATATCATACTACCGGCATATCCGAATGAAAAGCCTTTGGCACTTATGCGGTCGTGTCGGTCGGGTGTGGAAATAAGCGGCAAAAATGAATTATAATAAACAAGGGAACCGGCAAAGCCCATAACAGCCAGCATCGGAAGCAATATTCCCAACCCAACATTTTCACCCGTAAAAAAGTACAATCCCATGCAGGCAAAGGAACCAAGCATTGTAAAAGATTGCATGAAACGCTTTCGGTATCCGCCCATATCGGCAATTCCCGATAACGATAATGTCATTAGTATGACTAAAAAGTAACCCAGTGCAATGGCGTATTCATATAAAACGGTATTCTTAATACTCAAACCCATAAAAGTCACCATTTCCGATCCAAATGCATTCTGAGTTACCTGTTGATAGAATATAGGGTATAACACGGTATTCACACTTAAACTATATGCGGAATTGGCGATATCGTAAGAACACCAGGCATTGATTACTTTTGGTGAATTTACAGGCAGAATCGGTCTTTTCATATCAATGTTATTATTGTACAGATATAACTACAATTCTTATCAGATCTGACTTCAACGAAATAAATTATTCTAAACAAAAGTCTTTTTGATTAAGATCGTGCAATCCATTATTTTACTCTGTCAAAATAAAGTGTATCAGATGATGAACCTCCTGAAGATGTGCTTGAGGCAGCTATAGAGAGTGTTTTACCTTTGTCCTCAACTTTCCATGTCTCTTTTGCCTTAAAATTATCCTCCCCATAATCACCGTTAAAGGTTGTTGTGGATTCTACATTTATTAATCCGGTCTTGGCAAAAAATAGAGCTTTAGTTGTTCTGGGCATATCATAGATGACTATTTTGCACTCTTTCCCATCAAGTGACAGATTCTCCACAAAAGGATACTCTTCACCACTGTCTGCTTCATAAATACGTGTAGTAAGGAGACTGTCACTTTTAAGATGTATTTTTATTTGCGAAAGAAATATCCAGCTGCTCTGCAGAGCTGTTTTTTCCCTGTTTAATTTCCACTCACCGGAGAATTGTGACGACTGTCCCTTTACAATTGAAGATGAAAGAAATATCAGAAGTATTCCCAGGATAATAATAGCTTTTGTTTTCATGGTAATCAATTGGTTAACAGGTTATTTTCTCAAAGTTAATAATTTAATCGATTAAAATGACAACTATTAATAAATCCCAATATGATTTTAAAATTTCAGAAGGAACCGCTTTTCTTATACCTCCATTCTGTATAATTTGGGACTATCCTTTCCCACTGCCTCTATATCAATAATTATAGCCCCCGGTTTACTTCCGGAAGAATAAATATCCATTTTTAATTGAAAACATTACACCTGTCAGCACTATGAGTACAACTTCTATACAGCAGATCTTCAATTTCAGGGAAGACAACATAAAGTCGTAACAATCATCTGCTTTGACAGAGAAATCCCTGAATCATTAAGATACATGAGATCATTGGGCGCAGAAATTGTACTTTGTCCTTTGGCAACAGATACAAGTGATATGACCACTTATAAAAATGAAACGGATAATGAAATCATTACAAGAGTAGGATCAACCTGCAATGAATTATTCATGGTGGTAGTAAATCATGCTGGCAGATTTAACGGAGGTAGTTTCATCACTGGACCGAAAGGAGATTTGCTCTGTCAGATGAACGCTGATCCTGGTGTTCTGACTTATGAGGTACCGATTGGCAGAATTTCAAATGTATTTCATAATGAGCCACCTGGATAGATGGGATGGGGTTATCGCAGACCGGAGATTTATAAGAAATATATTTAAAATCCGAGCATTATACATAAGTAGGAGTGGAAAACAGGCGCCACTGACCACTAAAAGCCTGAGTTAATTGACCACTCCTGTCCGGCCGTAAGTCACTGTTATGATGCATCTGATGTTTTTTGAGCAAATACTGACATAATGTGGTCAAGGCTTCTGGTTTTTACTATCTCTGGACTGTTCTTCCTGAAAACAGTAAAGGATGTTAATTAAAACCGCATTCTCAGTTAAATTCCTATTAAGGTTCATTATATCATCTTT
>CALMJY010000043.1 GCA_937864815.1 uncultured Bacteroidota bacterium | reverse complement strand
CCTATATGGGAAGTGTCGACTGGGAGATTTATCCAAAGAGTCCCTGGAATTACGGGCTGCTGATTGATATGAGAAATCCGGAGAGAGGAATAAGACTTGTAGAAAAAGAGGTTGGTAACCTTCCGTTCTCAGACAGTGGAGATATGATATGGTCTGTAGACTCTTCTAAATATATTGCATCTCAAACCGATGCTCCTTTAATTATCAGGACGAGAGGAATAAAGATTACTTCATGGACTATGAAAAATAATTCAGCTGATGTTCCTCCTTTAAGTCCTGTAAGGCCTGAGGGTGATCCGGAAGTAATAGAACTTGTTCCTTACGGTTGTGCCAGGCTAAGGATCACTGAATTCCCTGTTATGGATGTAACACTGATGGAGGAGGTTATGAAACCATCTGAATAAAACCTTAAACAGAAACTGGCACATAATATACCTCCTATTTTCAATGTAGGATATCCGGAATTGGTGATTCGGCAAAAGGATTTCGTAACAATAATGCAAATATTGTAACGAAATCTTTTCTTTCTTATTCTCTTCTGAATGCTGGTTAATTTATTAGAAAATTCAATTGAACCCCTAAATTTTTCTGATCCTGTTCACTCTTTTCAAGTCATTTATGAAACAATACTGCTGTTAATAAATTAACAGTACCGGTTTCCTATTTAACCTCGTAAAAATGTCATATTGCTCTGATATCATGAGCATTATGATGTTTGTTTTTGTGTTACGCTATTATTACATAATCCTGATTTCTGCAACATAATCCTACCTATTTCTTAATAGTTCCTTAATGCCTACTTAACTAATAGAAAGAAACTTTGTCCTGACAAAATATATTTTTTTAATCAATCTGATCCCTGAATATGAAAAAGAAATTTACACTTCTGACAATTACTTTTATATTGCTTTCATATGTTTCCAATTCGCAGCATTTATTGACTTATGCTGATGATGCATTACCTGGAAATACAGATAAAACCAGTAAAACCGATAAAGTTTTTGAATTTAGAGCATATTCAAAAGACTCAGAGCTGGCTGAAATTACATCCGAAATGGCCGGAAGCCATCCATTTGGTGATCTGACAGCAAAAAAAATATATCTCCTCGATCAAAAGTATACATCTGAGGTTCCGGTGGTTCCAGGGAATCCTCAAACCAGAACCTTGATTAAAAAACCTGTAATATATGATGCTGTCAGAAAAATTGAAAAAGAACTTAAGAAATCTCTAAAAAAGGGAGAACTACCGCAAGAAGTTGTTGCAGACAAATTCAATAAGGTACTAGATATTGCTCTGAATCTATTAACTGCAAATACAGATTCCTTTGAGGATGCAATATCTAAAGCAACAAGTATTGACAGCAAGATTGAACTCTTCACCAGACAGGTAGTACTTATTTATTAATGGCTGAAAACCCTGCTTGTATTTCAAATCAATTCGATAAAACCCTAAACGAAAAATCAAAGATTATGGACATTAAAAAATTACTTGCACTGCTTACCATGTTCCTAATGCTTGGTATGGCAACCCATGCTCAGAAGACTCTGATCGAGGGAACAATTAAGTCTTCGGACGGAATTATCTTACCAGGGTCAACAGTTATTGTAAAAGGTTCAACAACCGGGGCAATAACCGATAATAATGGAAAGTTCTCCATCCAGGCTCAACCGGGTGATGTCCTTGTGGTATCATTTATTGGTTATCAGATCCAGGAAATTACTGTTGGAAACCAGACCAGCCTGAATATAAACATGAATGAGGCCGCGACTCAACTGGATGAGGTGGTAGTGACTGCTCTGGGGATTGAAAAGACAAAGAGTACTATCGGCTATGCAATCAGTGATGTTAAAGGAAGCGAAATGGTAAAGGCTCGTGAACCAAATCCGATTAACGCATTAACCGGGAAAGTGGCCGGGCTTGTAGTTGGAAGTTCTTCTGAAATTCTTGGTGCTCCAAGTGTTTTATTGCGCGGTGTAAACCCATTATACGTAGTAGATGGTGTTCCGGTTCAGTCAGACACATGGAATATTAATCCTGATGATATAGAGAGTTATACCGTCCTTAAAGGAGCAACTGCTGCCGCCCTTTATGGTTCAAGGGGTCAGTATGGAGCTATCCAGATAACAACAAAAAAGGGAACAAAGGATCTCAGGGAGTTTTCAGTCGAATTTAACTCCAGTACAATGATGGACAAAGGTTTCCTTGCCATACCTGAAGTTCAGGACGAATACGGACCAGGTGATCATGGTCAATATTCATTTGTTGACGGAAGAGGAGGAGGAGTAAATGATGGAGACTATGATATCTGGGGACCCAGGTTTGATGGTCAGCTGATTGCTCAGTACGACAGCCCTATTGATCCTGCAACCGGCGACCGTATACCTACTCCATGGATTGCCAGGGGGAAAGATAACCTGAAGCGATATATCAAACCGGGCATATTATCCACCAACAGCCTTGCTGTAGCTTCAAGTAATGAGAAGTATGACATCCGATTCTCAACTGCATACAGCTATCAGAAAGGAATTGTCCCAAATACCTCTTTAAATATAACAAACTTCAATTTGTCAGGCGGTTACAACATATCCAAAAAATTAAGAATTGATGCAAATATTGCTTATAGCAGACAGTTCACACCTAATATTCCGGATGTTAACTATGGCCCGAACAGTATGATATATAATATTACTGTATGGGGGGGCGCTGACTGGGATATAGATGATATGCGTGATTACTGGCAACCCGGAAAAGAAGGAGTTCAATCCATTTATGCTGAGTATCAGAGATATCACAATCCCTACTTCATGGCATACGAATGGCTGCGTGGTCATTACAAAAATGACATAACAGGCTATACCTCTATGACTTATAAATTCACAGATCACCTGAATTTATTACTGCGCACTGCGGTATCATCTTATGATCTTTTCAGAACTGAAAAACTACCGTTCTCTGCTCATCCGTATGGAAGGGAAGCCGGTCTTGGGGATTACAGGGAAGATAAACGAAACCTTTTCGAAAACAATACAGACCTTCTTCTTAACTTTGATAAGTATATTGTTCCGAAACTTAGTGTACATGCTTCAGCCGGGGCCAATATCCGTTCATATAATTTCAGGAGCAGTTACTCTACAACAGATTACCTCAATGTACCCGAATGGTATAACCTGAGCAATTCGAAAAACCCGGTAAAATCATATAGTTTCTATGCTCCAATGTCTGTATTAAGCGCTTATGCACTTGCCGACTTTACTTATAATGATTTTGCTACTCTGTCATTTACCGGCCGTTGGGATAAAAACAGTACTTTACCATCGGCGCATAATGTTTACTTCTACCCCAGTATATCAACAAGTATTGAACTATCAAAACTGTTTGAAATACCAACTGTTAAAACATGGAGGATCAGAGGTTCATATGCCAATGTGGGAAGTGCTCTGACTACTTCAACCATTGGACCAACATACATGGCCCTTGGATTTGATATAATC
>CALMJY010000042.1 GCA_937864815.1 uncultured Bacteroidota bacterium | reverse complement strand
CCGGAAAACAATGTCTCTTATTTGTAGCCTGCCACCAGACGCCTGACGCCTTTTATTTGATTTAATTCCGGTATTTCCGATTTTTCTTGTTATTGAATTATACTATTAATAACTTTACCCTTTCATTTTAATCTTAATACTTGTACGATGGGAAATTTTGGACTTACTGAGATTATACTGATTCTGTTGGTTGTTGTGCTTCTGTTTGGAGGCAGGAAAATACCTGAACTCATGAAAGGCATAGGGCAGGGGATGAAAGAATTCAAGAAAGCATCCCGTGTTGAAGATGATGACGACAAGATGAAGGCAGAACCAAAGGCTGAGGATAAGAAAGAATAATATACGGTTTTAATCTTTTACCCTGTACTCAGGTGCTTTTCTGTGTCTGGTGCCTTGTTCGTAGCTGTATGCAATTTCAATAAGAACAGGTTCACTCCATGCTTTACCGAAGAATGTTATTCCGGTTGGCAGATTTTCGATGAAACCCATCGGAACTGTAATTGCCGGATAGCCTGCTACTGCAGCCAGTGATGAACTACCACCGACAAAATGGTCACCAAGTACCAGATCAGTCTTCCAGGCAGGTGAACCTGTTGGTGCCATAATTGCATCAAGCTTATTTTCATTCATAACCTTATCAATTCCGTTTTCCCTTGTTGCCTTAAGCATTTTTTCAAGTGCCTTTTTATATTCAGGAGAGTTCATATCTCCTTTTTTACTTGCCATCTCAAGCAGATCCTGATCAAAATATCTTAACTCAACAGAATCCTTTTTGTTGAATTCTATAAGATCAGTCATGTTCCTGACAGGTGCATCATCACCCAGGCTGGCGAAATATTTATGCAGTCCATCCTTAAATTCATATAGCATTACTTCAAAGGATGCATTGCCGTATTTTGATTCTTCAGGCATCTCAATATCTATTACCTCAGCTCCGTTTGATCTCAACCATCTCACTGTTTCATTGACAAGTGTATCAACCCTGTCCGAAAATCCCATGGTTTTCCTGAGCAAACCTATTCTTTTTCCTTTTGCTCCGTCAGCTTTCAGAAACCGGGTATAACCATTTTCTGTAAGAAATTTTCCTGCAGATGCAAGAGTCTTGGAATCTGCGGAATCGATACCAGTCATAACTCCAAGGGCAATAGCTGCATCTTCGACGGTACGTGTCATCGGTCCGGGTGTATCCTGTGTGAAAGAGATTGGAATTATACCGGAACGACTTAAAAGACCAACTGTAGGTTTTATACCTACTATTCCGTTATTGTTTGAGGGACAGACAATTGATCCGTTTGTCTCGGTACCAATGGCAACCATACAGAGATTGGCTGATGCAGCAACCCCTGAACCGGCGCTGGATCCGCATGGATTCCTGTCGAGGATATAGGGATTTTTTGTCTGTCCGCCAACACCGCTCCAGCCGCTTGAAGAGACATCGGCCCTGAAATTGGCCCATTCGCTGAGATTGGCCTTTCCAAGTATAACAGCACCTGCCTCCCGCAGTTTCATGGCAATGAAGCTGTCTTTATCAGGATAGGAGTTTCTAAGTATTGTTGCACCGGCAGTATTTGGCATTTTATCATGTGTGTCAATATTATCTTTTAGTATTACAGGTACACCATGCATTGGTCCCCTCGGTTTACCTTCCCTGAGTTCTCTGTCAAGTTCTTCTGCTATCGAAAGGGCATCAGGATTTATCATAATTACTGAATTCAGTGCCGGACCATTCCTGTCTATCTCGTTTATTCTGTCTATATAGGTCTGGGTTATCTCAGTTACAGTATATTTCTTTTCAGAATACCCGGCCTGAAGTTGCTGAATAGTCATTTCCTCTATCCAGGAAGTATCTGTTGTTTTTCCGGTTTCTTTTTCCTGCGGGGAGCTACAGGTGATAAGCAGAATAATTGCCAGAATTGTCAGAGACAGGATACCTGATAAATGCTTTTTCATAACAGAAAGGTTAAGATTTAAAAACCGGTTATAGAAATTATGTACATGAAATAAAATTATAAATAATTAATCGATTTGAATATATTTGTTTTAATAAGAAGAACAAATGAAAAATATATATCTTAAGATCGCTGATGAGGCACATAAAAATCAGATGGTTCTTGCTACAGTAACCAGGACCGAAGGTTCGACTCCGCAAAAGCCGGGCAGTTCGGCAATCTTTTCAGAAAAAGGCCTGCTGAGCGGGACAATTGGAGGCGGGGTGGTTGAAGGAAGAGTACATTCCTTTTCACTTGAAGCATTAAAATCCGGAAGATCAGCTCATTTGAAATTTGATCTTTTTAATGACATCTCAAAAAAGGAAGAGGCGATCTGCGGAGGTACGATTACTGTGCTTGTTGATGCAAAACCTTCAGACAGTATCACTGCCTTCAGACAGCTGAAAGAATCTATAGAACAAAGGATTCCCGGTGTGCTTATAACAATGGTAACCGAGAGAGACAGTTCTCCCGTACTTATAAGCCGTTACTGGATGAGCAGCATTGTTATTCCCGACATCCCGAAGGAGTATCTTGACAAAATATCACCGGTCATTACAGAACAGATCAATAAAGGAAATCAAAGTGATTTCAGGGAGATGACTCTTTCCCTGCCCGGGAAAGATCCCGGATCTGTCATTTTTCTTGAGCCGGTATTTCCTCCTGAAAGACTTGTTATTGCTGGAGCCGGACATATAGGGAGATCGCTTGCCCATATCGGAAATCTGCTTGGATTTGAGGTAACAGTAATTGATGACAGGCCTGAATATGCCTCTGCAGATAACATACCTGATGCAGATCATATTATTGTGAACGATATAGGTAAGGCGATGAAAGAACTGAAAAAGGGAGATGATACCTATGTGGTTATAGTAACCAGAGGGCATAAGGATGATGCAGAAGCTCTTAAACCTTGCATTGGTGCTTCGCTTGCTTATACAGGTATGATAGGAAGCAAAAGAAAAGTTGCTTCAATGAAGCAGGAATTCATTGAAAAGAGCCTTGCAACAAAAGAGGAGTGGGAGAAAATTTACGCCCCGGTTGGTCTGGATATAGGTTCCCAGACAGTCGAGGAAATTGCAGTCAGTATTGCAGCACAGTTGGTTCAGGTAAGGAATGGGAAAAAGTAAAAAGAACAAATTAAGTGTTTGTAATTTACCCCCAACCCCCCAAGGGGGGCTTTAAAAACTGAGATTAAAAGTCCCCCTGAGGGGGATTTAGGGGTGAATGATTATACAGGATTAAAATGACGCGGATTAGTGCAATTATCCTTGCAGCAGGTGAATCAAAACGGATGGGTTCACCGAAGATGCTACTGGACTTTGGAGGGATGAGCATGCTTGAAAAAGTAATCAGAAATGTACAGGCGGCATCTGTTGATGATATTATTGTTGTACTGGGCGCTTTCAGGGATGAGATCCTTAAAATTACCAAAAATGCAGGTGTAAGGTCTTGTTATAATGAGATTTATAGGGAGGGTATGCTGTCATCAGTGCAGTGCGGATTCAGAAATTTATCAATTGCTTCGGAGGCTGCACTTATATTCCAGGGAGATCAGCCTCTGATAACTCCTGAGGTTATTGAAAGTGTCATTAACAGTTACAGAAACGGAGTCAGAGTCAGAGGTATAGTGATACCAGTTTATAAAAATAGGAGAGGGCATCCGCTTCTTGTTGCCAGGAAATATTTCGTGGAGATAGAAAAGCTGGATCCCGGAAAAGGTTTAAGATCACTCGCGGAAATTTTTTCTGATGATGTTGAAGAAGTTTCCGTTGAGGAGCCTTCAATTCTGAGAGATTTTGATACATTTGATGAATATATTAAGGCTATTAAACAAACTTAGCAGATATGGAAGAGACAATCATTTTTCAGTTAAACGGGAAACAGACTGAACTAAAGATTGATCCCACTCAGACTCTCCTCTGGGTTTTAAGGAATAATCTTGGTCTGACCGGAACAAAGTTTGGCTGCGGAATAGGATTCTGCGGTTCATGCACTGTACTAATTGACAATGAACCTGTAAGGTCATGTTCAACTACCGTTGGTGATGTAAAAGGTAAAAATGTCGTCACTATTGAAGGCCTTTCAAAAGACGGAGAACTTCATCCTGTTCAGAAAGCATTCGTTGAACACGATGCACTGCAGTGTGGTTTCTGCACTCCCGGCATGATAATGAATGCTGCCGGATTACTGATTAAAAATCCTGCCATAACACGTGAGGAGATTATAACAGGTATGGAGGATAACCTTTGCCGTTGCGGCGCACATGTCCATATAATTGATGCTGTGGAAGCTGCAGCCAAAGAAATGAAAGGAGGGAAATAGCCATGAAAAATGAGAAAACAAAGACTCATGTATCCGGAAAAGACAAAGATCGCCGCGGAATGGAAAGACGTGACTTCTTCAAGCTTGTTGGTGGTGGGATTATAGTATTCTTTCTGCCCAGATGTACAACAGAATCTGTACCCGTGGCTGAACCGGGAAAAAGATCCCTTCCCAAGGATTACAATGCATTTCTGAAAATTGACGAGGATGGAACCGTACATTGTTATACGGGCAAAATAGAGCAGGGTCAGGGTATCATAATATCACTGGTACAGATTATGGCAGACGATTTAAATGTACCGATGGAAAAGATCAAAATGGTAATGGGTGATACAGAGATTTGCCCCTGGGACGGAGGTACTTGGGGTTCACTGACTATCAGGTCTTTCGGACCAAATATGAGAAGAGCGGCTGCTGAGGCAAAGGGCGTTCTTCTGGAGCTTGCTTCAAATAAACTCAAAGTACCTGCCAGCCAGCTTGTGGTTGTTGATGGCGTTATTTCTGATTCGAATAATCCGGGCAAATCGGTTACATACGGAGAACTGGCCAGGGGCAGGAAGATTGATAAGTATCTGGATGTGAAGCCTGAAGTGGAGGATTATTCCAAGTTTACCTTCATTGGTAAATCTTTCAAGCGCAACGATTCAAAGATAAAGGTTACAGGTGAAGCAAAATATACAGGTGACCTGAAAGTACCCGGAATGTTATTTGCAAGGATTCTAAGACCGGCATCACTAAGCGGAAAACTTTCTTCTGTGGATTACTCGGAGGCAGAAAAAGTGCCTGGTACAATTGTAGTGAGAGACGGTGACCTTGTAGGTGTTCTGAATGAGAATTTCGTTCTTGCCGATAGGGCACTTGAGAAAGTGAAAGCCGAATATACCTATGATGAGATTCAGGTTGATAATAAAACAATTTTCGAATCCATGCTTAAGGCTGACTCAACAGCTGATGTTGAAACAACAGCTGGCGACCTTGAGGCAGGATTCAAGCTGTGTGACAAGATAGTTGAAACGGAGATACATGATCCCTTCCTGGCTCATGCATTCATAGAAACTCATTCCGCACTGGCGCAGTTTGAAAAGGATAAGCTCACAGTATGGGCTTCAAGCCAGACACCATATCTTCTCCAGGATGCACTTGCAAACCATTTTTCAATGCCGCTTAATAAGGTGAGAGTTATCGTTCCATTCGTAGGAGGCGGTTTTGGCGGTAAAAGTAAAAACCAGCAGGCAATGGAAGCTGCAAGGCTTGCAAAAGCCAGTGGCAAACCAGTAATGTTGATATGGACCCGTGAAGATGAATTCATGTATGATAATTTCCATACAGCAGGTGTATTGAAGATTAAATCGGGAATTGATAAGGAAGGATTGATAAAGGCATGGGACTATCACGCATATTTCTGCGGTACACGAGGTTCAGAGATAATTTATGACATGCCTAATCATAAAATTACGAGTCACGATCATAAAGAAAATACTCCCCGTTTGCATATTCTGGATATCGGACCATGGAGAGCTCCGAATAACAACACAAACACTCTCGGCAGAGAACTTCAGATCGACAGACTGGCAGTTGCAGCGAAGATGGATCCTCTTGAATTCCGTCTGAAAAACCTGAAAGACCAGAGGATGATTGATACACTGAAAGCCGCTGCCGACCTTTTCGGATATGTTCCATCCAAAAAGTATCCGTCAGGAAGGGGTATCGGAATTGCCCTGGGAACAGATGTAGGAACTCATGTTGCTGAGATTGCAGAAATCGAAGTTGATAAGAAAACAGGCAGGATTAAGGTTAAGAGGATTGTATGTGCTCAGGATATGGGGCTATGCGTAAATCCTCACGGAGCAACTATGCAGTTGGAGGGATGTATTACCATGGCCCTTGGATATACTTTTAAAGAGGAGATGAATTTTGAAGGAGGGGTGGTAAAGGATCTGAATTTTGATACATATGAGATTACGAGGTTTTCAATGGTACCAAAAATTGAAAGTATCATACTTGATAGAATGGACCAGCCACCGCATGGCGGCGGAGAACCTGCTATCATAGCAGTCGGGGCGGTGATAGGCAATGCATTTTTTGATGCTACTGGAGCCAGGATGTTCCAGATGCCATATACTCCCGAACGGGTACTTGAGGCTCTTAAAAAGGCGTAATCTGATTAATTCCCCTCCTGGGAGGGGCAGGGGTGGGTTTGACTTTTAAAACATCCCCCTGTCCCCCTTCAAAGGGGGAATTTTTAAGAAGCTATTCTTTTATAAATTAAAAGGCGAAAGGGTTATCCTATCGCCTTTTTTATTGTAAACTTCGTACAGGTCCCTTCTTCCAGTAGCCTGTCGCCGGTTGCCGGTTGCCGGTAGCCTTTTAGAACAAATACTTCTTAAGCAGTTCGATACCCTTCTTTATCTCCTCCCTGCCGCTTGATTCAATCCCGTACCATCCCCTGTAACCGGAATCCTTTGCCAACTTAATCATCTTGGCTGTAAGTTCCTCGGTAGGCTGGTTCCGGTATGACATACCGCCGGAGAAGGGCAGCATTTTCTGAAGATAATCTACATTATCGAAATTATCAGCCGGACGCCGCCAGTCGGGATATGCTCCGAAGTACAGGTTATCAACCTCTTTAAAGAGAGATACCATCCAGTCGGCATCATTTGATACGCCACCATGATTTTCAATCAGAACGCTGATCTTTGCAGGTACTGCATATTCAAGCAGCATATTATAACTTTCAGCTGCCCACTTCAGAGCTTCCTTTTTATCTGCATTTTCAGGTCCCCTGCAGTTTGTTCTGATAGCTTTGCATCCGAGGTAAGCAGCAGCATCTATCCATTTCCTGTGATTGATATCAAACTGCCGGCGTTCCTCTTTTGTTGCACCGCAACCATCTCCTTCATCATCAACCATAATCAGGACCATTGTAACACCGTTATCATCAGCATTCTTTATCAGTTTCTTCAGGTAGCCTTCTGTTGTAACTTCAAAAAGGGTATTAACGAATTCTATCCCGTTTAATCCGAAATCGTTTCTCGCAACTTTAGCAAAATCAAGGGTTTTCCATTTACCCGATTTTACTTCATCAACAAGTGCCCATTGTGCGAGCGAGATATCATCCTTAATCAGTCTGGGTGTGTTTCCTGATAATCCTGATCCAAGTACTGAGGGAGCCATAGCGGCAGCAGCACCTGCTGCTATGGATTTTTCAATAAAATTTCTTCTTGATATGTTGTTCATAATCAATTAATTATAAATATTGTAAATATTTGATAATCAGAATATTACATCTCCCAGCCCTTGCGGTATTCCCTCACGAGATATTTATTTGCATCGGGAAGGTTAGTAATATTCATACTTGCGGAGTCATATTCAACTTTTTTACCGGCCCTGAGAGCTACACCTCCGAGAAGGATTGTCTCTGTAACAGGTCCTGCATATATAAAGCTTCCCGGTGACTGGGTATTGTTTTTGAAGGAGTCAATCCAGACATCGTTACCACCTGTTCTTTCGCGGGCCTCTTTTTCTGAAGCAGTTACCTTGCCTCCTGCAACAAGAACAGGATCTTCACCCCTGAAACCTGCTATAATTTTGCCCTTGTCACCAACAAACATCATTCCTTCCCTTTCGAGGATTTTGCCTGATGCTTCCCATTCCTCCGGATTTAAAGGACGTATTCCGCCATCCCACCAGATAAGATCGAAAGCAGGTAATAAAGCCTGGGCTTTAAATTTGAATCTCACAACACATGAGAGTGGAAATGCAACATCATTTTTTATCTCAGTGGATACATTATTTACAATTGTACGTGTAGTTGTGGCATACGATTCGGCACTGTAGGCAGGTGTATTTATACCAAGGGTAATGAAGAGCGGGAAAAGACTATAGTGACCCATATCGGCAATGCTGCCTGCTCCGAAATCATACCATCCCCTGAAGACATTGTGAGTATAGTTGGGATGATAAGGACGATCGGGAACCGGTCCAAGCCAGAGAGCCCAGTTAAAATCTTTGGGAACCGGCACTGTTTCAGTTGGATTTGACTGCCACTGCGGCCATACAGGTCTGTTCGACCAGTTGTGAATCTCCTTAAGGTTGCCTATTGCTCCGTCTGCTATCCACTTTTTGATAATATCATATCCAGGCCTTTTACTCCATGCAAGAAGATGGGTGCTGAGTCCTGATTTTTTTGCAGTATCTATTGTAAGCCTTGCCTCATACATCCTGTTTGCTATTGGCTTATGTGTAACAACATGCTTGCCCTTTTTCATTGAAGCAACTGCAACTGCTGCATGAAGATGGTCAGGTGTCATGA
>CALMJY010000041.1 GCA_937864815.1 uncultured Bacteroidota bacterium | reverse complement strand
CGGCAGAATGGAAGTGAATAATCAAGTGAGCCATGAAGCGGAAGGCTCATCCTTCCATCCCAGCGATCGAGCATAGCGTACCATCCACCGTTAAAATAATCTTCTGACCCTGTACCGTGCATTCTGAAAGTGCCGTCAACCGATGTTGAATCATCACCCTCAAAGAATAAGGTCATGCCTGCCTTTAATCCCTGAGCCTGCAGAATAGTGCCTACATACTGACCTCTCCCATTTATATCTGCCAGAAGATGTGGAACCCCTGGTGTTGTACTGCTGTTTTTATGCCAGAATGCGTAGAACTTACCTTCCTTATCAGGATTTCGTTTTTCTGTTGAATACCAGATTGTTGCATTGATTTTCCTTTCAGGATCAGGTGATCCTTTATCATTTCTGTAGATAAGTTCTATGGAAGCAGAATTATCATAGGGCATCGGGAAGTAGCAGTAATTCATATTTCCTGTACTGCCAAGCAGCAGGCTCTGCATAGAGGCAGTACCGAATGCATAACCAAAGAAGTCAGCCACAGGACAATAGATAGCCGGATATGACTCGTTATCCCAGGTTACTTTTATATCAATGTTTTTATCCCATCCTTCAAATGCCTTTGGATTGGAAAGTTCAATGCCAGCAATTCTTCCTCCTCCGCTGTTTTTGAAAATCAATTGTGAACTTCCGGGTTTTAAAATGTATTCACCCTTATGGCTTTCCAGTTCTCCTTTAAAAAAATCAGTCACATTTCTGCTTTTGCTGTTCCAGAGTACGGAAATTTTTTCAAGTGACTCCTTTTCTTCCTGTTTTAATTGAAGATTGAATGGGATCACATTTTTCCCGTCATTGTAAATCCTGTATTGGATCTGATGGAACTGTATTTTGTTACCTCTTGAAATTATTCTGCAGCTTTTGCTGAAGGTCACAGGGATATAGCAATAGTATCCTCCAAGCTGGTTCCCGCACAAAGGAAGTTTGAAGGGAAAGACCTTCCCTGAAAAAAGATCTATGAATGAGATTGAGAATGCGGGCTGCTCATTATTGTCAATGTAAAAATCCAGAGTATCATTGTTTGGAGTCGGGGTCCATATCCTGTTTATAACTCCTTTTCCTTTCACATCGAAAATGAGAAGGCTGCCGTCATCGTTTCTTTTAATAAATGAATATGTTCCGCTGAAACCATCATCATTTTTGCCGGTTGTATCCCAGGAAGAGACCTGTGCGCACCAGGCATTCTCCATAAATTCAGGAAGTCTGCCCGGATTGTGGAATATTTCAAGCTCTGTTATAAGTGAGTGTTCTTTAATTTCTTCTGGTATTCTGATATCTGATTTTTCGTTCATGCATGAGTATGATGCAATTACAGCCAGAAAAATCAATATAAGTGATCTCATAAATTGTCTGTCTTATAATGTATTAAAGTTGCTGAAAAGTCTCTGAAACCTTGCGTTAAGATCATTGCATATCATATTTCTTCCCGAGAAGCTAACACAGATATTTGTGGCATTTTCCTTTTCCGATCCCCCATCGGTGAATATCATCTCTGCCTGAATGCAGCTATTCTGTTTTCCCGGCACAGTTTCCTTGCAGAGCCAGCAGATTGACCCGGGGGAGTCCTTGCAGGCATCCTTTTTCGGACTAAGATCCAGATCTGTGATTTTTGCCTTATAAACCCATTTGAATGGCCCGTCAAAACTCATCTCCACTACCAGCTCTTTGTCATCAGTTATATCTATGGAGTAAAAGAATGAGATATCGTTAAATCCGTCATGGAACGGATTTGCCTTAAGGATTGCGTTTATTGAATCTATAGCCTGAATAACTGCAGGATTCTGGGATGCAGCATTGTTTTGCCCCATGTTCATGACAATCAGAATTACTGCCAGAATTGTTTTTTTCATAGAGATCCTTTTAGCGGTAGATCCATAGCAATGAATGACATCTCATGACTATAATCAGAATATGAAAGTAATCAATTCAAAGTAATATTTGAGCGATTTCTATTGCTTTTACACATATTTTTTACTAATTTTATGAAAACCACCTTCGAAATATTTTAGATTATGGAATATTATATCGCACAGAAGGTAAAAGAGGCATGGGGAGAGAAAACATGCGATCATCCGCATATCGAAAGGGAGTATTATTCAGGAGCTTTCCTTACAAATTATGTTTG
>CALMJY010000040.1 GCA_937864815.1 uncultured Bacteroidota bacterium | reverse complement strand
AACTTACTGGATTGTATATCCCCTACTGGACCTACGACTCAGATACAGCAACTGACTATACCGGTGAAAGAGGTGATGATTATCAGACAACTGAAACATACACTGCTACTGAGAACGGGAAACCGGTTACACGCACCCGAACTGTGACAAGAACCAGGTGGAGCAGTGCCAGTGGCCATGTTGACAAGGTATTTGATGATGTACTTGTTGTAGCAAGTAATTCCCTTCCAAAGGAGTATGTAGAAAAACTTGAACCGTGGGACCTTCAGAACCTTGTTCCGTTTAACAGCAGCTATCTGAGCGGGTTTAAGGCAGAGAGTTACCAGGTTGATCTCAGAGACGGGCTTGAAGATGCCAAGCAAAAAATGAACAATGCAATTCATGAAGCTATCTGCAGGGACATAGGAGGTGATCACCAGAGAGTTCATTCAACGAACACAACCTGGAAGGATATTACATTCAAGCATCTGCTTATGCCTATTTGGATAAGTGCATATTCTTTTAATAATAAAACTTACCGGTTCCTCATCAATGGAAGAACCGGTGAAGTACAGGGAGAAAGACCTTACAGCTGGATTAAGATTACATTTGCAGTGCTGGCTGCAGCGGCTGTTATACTTGCAATAATTCTTCTTACCCAGAAATAGTATTGTTTTAAGTATGAGTATTTAATATGCTGGCACCGATTACAAATCGGCGCCAGCATTAAATATGAGCTATAGCGAGATATTACTGCGCATCAGTTAAAAGTAATAGCCATACCTACTTCATACGGATATAGTTCTGGTCCTTTGCCCTGCTCAAACATTGGGGTGAAATAGGTTGTCCCGAAGATCTGGAAATTCTCATAACCTATCCTGGCTGTAGCACCCCAGCGCAACAAATTAAGGCTGAAATCATCCTTTGATTTCGCCTTATGTTTGCCACTGTCTTCCCATATTACTTTATTCTTTGAATAGAATTTAACAGCACCAATGATACCTGCACTTATGTTAAGTGTCTTGCTGTGATTCCCGTTAACCGGTATCTGTGCTTCAAGAACCACTGGAACGGTTCCATATAATGTATGAAGCTTGCTTTTTGTGAAGACAATACCTGAGTCTGGATAAAGTGGTCCAATCACTCCGTATTCATCTTTTACAATATTATTATTGCCGTCGAAACGGTAATTGTTCATGTTAAGTCCCAGAGTAGTGGCTATCCCAAAATGTCTTGTGAATCCCAGGTTGATATTGGGCAGGTAAAGATTCCAGACATTCGATTTAGCAGTATTGATATCAAAGTAATTATCTTCCGGTTGAAGTGATGTGCTCCAGTAATCTGTGAGCCAGCCGTTGAATCCGAATTCAAGACCTCCGAGATGACCCCTGAACCTGTCATGCTTCCTGCTGTAAAACTCCTTATCCCCGTCCCTTTTATCATGTTTATAGACTCTGACTCCCTCATTATCTTCAACAACACGGTATTCCTTGTTTCCAAGCGTGATCCGGGTTTCGTCACCGCTTTCCTGAACTGAAAAAATTTCATTGCCGACTACAACACTTACCGTATCATTCGGAAATTCTTTCTGCTCTTTGTTCTCAAGATTTTCAAGCTTATCCATTTTGTCCTCATTCTGACTGAGAAGAGGTGTAACTATAAAGGATACTATAACAATTGATGATATTAATCTTTTCATGGTATAATAATTTTGTTGTTAATTCTGCAGTGAGACGCAGATGACCCATGAAAAGTTACAGAAATTATTTTCTTATACACCTTATGCTGAAACCATACTTCTTCGATTTTGAGCCAGATGAGGCCTTGGCGTCAAGGTAGGAGAGACTAATAAAATGCAATGATGATGTATCGGATTCTGTTGAGGACCAGTAAGCGGTAAAAT
>CALMJY010000039.1 GCA_937864815.1 uncultured Bacteroidota bacterium | reverse complement strand
AGACCTTTCAAAGTTTGTTACAGGAGTTGTAATTCCGGTTGACGGAGGATTTAGAACGTATAGCGGGGGATAATGAAGGCGCAGGGCGCAGGGCGCAGGGCGCAGGGCGAATGCCGTGATTTCCTGGTTCCCCTCCTGGGAGGGGCATGGGGTGGGTTAAATGAAAAAAATAATCTGATATACAAATGATATTCTTTCAATCCGGTTCTGAAACGACAAACCTTAGCGTCAGCGACTTAAAAGCTGCGATATCCTCAGCTCTTTTAAAACTTGGTGACAGGAAAAAGGTACTTGTTGTACCTCCTGACTTCACAAGATTCCACTCACAGGCAGGAGATCTTACCACAATTATCTACAACTACTACAACGAAAAACTCACTGACATCCTGCCTGCTCTTGGAACACATGCACCAATGTCGGAAAAAGAACTTGACGAGATGTTTAAGGGTGTCCCGAAAAGTCTGTTCAGGGTGCATAACTGGAGACAGGATGTTGTTACAATCGGTACCGTACCGGGTAGTTATGTTTCGGAAATTACTGACGGAGCTCTTGACTATGACTGGCCTGCCCAGCTCAACAAACTGGTATATTCAGGAGGTCATGACCTTATATTGTCAGTCGGACAGGTAGTACCGCATGAAGTCATAGGGATGGCTAACTACAATAAAAACCTGCTTGTCGGAACAGGAGGACCTGAAGGAATTAACAAGAGTCATTTCGTGGGGGCGGTATATGGTATGGAAAGAATTATGGGAAAAGCCAGCAATCCGGTCAGAAGTCTGCTAAACAGGGCAGCATCGGAATTTATGAAACACCTGCCCATTGTTTATATTCAAACAGTTATAGGACGTGATGAATCAGGGAAACTGGTAATCAGAGGTCTCTATATCGGTAATGATGAGGAGGTATTTAAACTGGCTGCAGAGCTTTCAATAAAAGTCAACTTTATAAAGGTTGAAAAACCACTGAAAAAGGTTATCGTTTACCTTGATCCTTCTGAATTCAAGAGCACATGGCTTGGAAACAAGAGTATCTACAGGACCCGCATGGCAATGGCAGATAAAGGTGAACTCATTGTACTTGCACCCGGGTTGAAGGAATTCGGAGAGGACAAGGAAATAGACAGGCTGATAAGGATATACGGTTACAGAGGTACTCCGGCGACGCTTAAATCGCTGAAAGAAAATGCGGAACTGGGCAGAAATCTCAGTGCCGCGGCACATCTTATCCACGGAAGTTCTGAAGGACGTTTCAATATTACCTATTGCCCCGGTAAACTTTCAAGGTCCGAGATTGAATCAGTAAATTTCAGGTATGATGACCTTCCTGAAATGATCAGGAAATATGATCCCGGGAAACTGAAAGATGGTTTTAACAGAATGACTGACGGGGAAGAAATATTCTTCATTTCAAATCCGGCAGTAGGTTTATGGGCAGCAAAAGATAGATTAAGGGAATAGTGCAAAGTGTAAAAGACTGCAAGACTGCAAGACCGCAGGACTGCAAGACAGCATGACATAAAGACAATACTATGATCAACTGGGGAATAATAGGCTGTGGAAATGTAACTGAAGTGAAAAGCGGACCTGCTTTCAGCAAGGTGCCTGGTTCAAGGCTATTAGCTGTTATGAGGAGGAACAGGGTACTTGCAGAAGACTATGCAAAAAGACATAATGTTCCAAAGGTATATTCTGATGCTCAACAGCTTATTAATGACAAGGATATAGATGCAGTATATGTAGCAACACCTCCCGGAAGCCATGCAGAATATGCTATAGATACTCTTAAGGCAGGTAAACCTGTCTATATCGAAAAACCAATGGCAATAAATTATGAAGAGTGTGAAAAAATAAATGAAGCCTCAGCAAGATACGGAGTGCCCGTATTTGTTGCCTATTACAGAAGGGCATTACCAGGATTTCTGAAGGTTAAGGAGATGATCGAAAACGTGAAAATCGGGAAAGTCCTTTTCTTCCAGCTGCAGCTCTTCAAACCTGCTTCCGAAGATGAAAAGGCAGGAAGACTACCATGGAGAGTTGATCCTGCACTGTCGGGCGGAGGACATTTCTTCGATCTTGCCAGTCACCAGCTTGACTATTTTGACTACCTTTTCGGACCGGTACAAAAGGTGAAGTCGATGGTAAGAAACTACGGAGGTCTGTATAAAGCGGAAGATTTTCTGACAGCCGGGCTTGAATATCCCGGTGGAATAACAGGCATAGGCACATGGAGCTTTACTGTATCTCAGGACAGTTACAGGGATATTATTGAAATCATTGGAGAGAGAGGATCAATTAAATTCTCAACATTCAGTTTTGAGAATATTGTTGTTACCACCTCCGATGGAACCACTGAAATGGTAAATGAGAGGCCTGAACATGTCCAGTATAACCTGATTGACAAAATAGTACGGACACTTGAAGGCAAAGGAGAATCACCCAGCACAGGGATAACAGCAGCCAGAACCAGCAGGGTGATGGATGAGATTGTCAGCGAATATTATGGAAAGATATAAGGTGCTTGGTACTTGGTACTAGGTACTGGTTAAGCTGACCCAGAACCCAGGACCCAGGACCCAGAACCTTGAACTTTGAACCTTGAACAGTAATAAAGACAAAACAAACAATAAACAGACAAAGGATTATGAAACAACTATCAGACATCGGATTAATAGGCCTTGCAGTAATGGGTGAAAACCTGGTACTTAACATGGAGAGCAAAGGATTTACTGTATCGGTTTATAACAGGTCAGCTGAAAAGGTTGATGCATTTCTTTCAGGCAGGGGAAAAGGGAAAAATATAAGGGGCACGCACTCAATTGCAGAGTTTGTTAAATCCCTTGAAAGACCCCGGAAATTAATGCTAATGATAAAGGCAGGAAGTGCTGTGGATGAGATGATTGAAACACTTATCCCCCACCTTGAAACGGGAGATATCCTGATTGACGGAGGAAATACTCATTTCCCTGACACTAACAGGAGGACGGCATACGTTGAAAGCAAGGGATTGCTATATATCGGGACAGGTGTATCCGGAGGTGAGGAAGGAGCACTGCTTGGGCCATCAATCATGCCAGGCGGTTCAAAAAAGGCCTGGCCTGCAGTAAAACCTGTGTTCCAGTCCATTGCGGCAAAGGTGGATGATGGAACACCATGCTGCGACTGGGTTGGAGAGAATGGCGCAGGACATTTTGTGAAGATGGTGCACAACGGAATAGAATACGGTGATATGCAGCTTATTACTGAAGCATACCAGATAATGCGCGACCTCCTTGGAATGTCTGCCGATGAGATGCATCTTGTATTCAAAGAGTGGAACAAGGGCGATCTCGATAGTTACCTGATTGAAATAACACGTGATATCCTGGCCTATAAAGATACCGACGGTAAACCACTTGTCGACAGGATACTTGATACAGCAGGACAGAAAGGAACAGGTAAGTGGACAGGTGTTGCCGCACTCGATCTTGGTATTCCACTTACACTTATCGGAGAAGCCGTATTTTCAAGGTGCCTGTCGGCAATAAAGGATGAAAGAGTTAAAGCATCTAAAATCCTAAATGGTCCTCCCGCTAAATTTAAAGGTGACAAGGCTAAATTCCTGAGTGATCTTAAAGATGCTGTATATGCATCTAAAATTGTTTCCTATGCCCAGGGGTATTCGTTGATGAAGGCTGCAGCTGAAGAATATAAATGGGATCTTAACTACGGTGGGATAGCACTCATGTGGAGGGGAGGATGCATAATAAGGTCAGTATTCCTCGGAAAGATCAAGGAGGCCTTTGATAATAACAAAACTATAACTAACCTGCTCCTGGATCCATTCTTTAAGGAAAAAGTTGATATAGCCCAGAACGGATGGAGGAATGTTGTGGCAACTGCTGTCACCAACGGAATACCTGCACCTGCTATCTCTTCAGCACTATGCTATTATGATGGTTACCGGTGTGAAAAGCTACCGGCAAATCTGCTCCAGGCCCAGCGTGACTACTTCGGGGCACATACATATGAAAGAATTGATAAGCCCAGGGGTGAATTCTTTCATACCAACTGGACAGGAAGAGGAGGTACAACAGCATCTTCAACATACAATGTATAAGGCGGAGGGCGGAGGGCGGAAGGTAAATGGTTAAAAATCAGGAATAGATTGATAATTTTCAATAAATAAATATGTCAGATACTAATAAAACAGGAAACTACAGATGGACGGTCTGTGCACTTATCTTCTTCGCCACAACAGTTAACTACCTCGACAGGCAGGTGATAGGTATTCTGAAACCGCTTCTTGAATCTGACCTTGGTATCGGTGAAAAGGCATATGCACAGATAATTATGGCCTTTCAGCTGTCCTATGCATTCGGGATGGTAGCTGCAGGCAGACTGATAGATAAATTCGGAACCAAGATAGGTTATGGTGCCGCAGTTACTCTGTGGAGCATTGCAGCAATGGGTCATGCCCTGGCAAAAGGAGCATTCAGTTTCGGATTCTGGAGAGCCTTTCTGGGAGTGAGCGAGGCTGGTAACTTTCCCGCTGCAATAAAAACAGTAGCTGAATGGTTTCCAAAAAAGGAAAGGGCACTCGCAACAGGTATTTTCAATTCAGGAACAAATATCGGTGCGATTGTGGCTCCTCTGGCTGTTCCGGCAATGGCTGTCGCCTGGGGCTGGCAGTCTGCTTTCCTTATTACTGGTGCAATCGGTTTCATATGGCTTATATTCTGGTATATTTTCTATGAAATACCCGAGAAGCAGAAAAAATTATCAGCTACGGAGCTGGCCTATATAAACAGCGACACAGAAGAGAAAGAGGAACCTCAGCAACCTGTTAAATGGAGTCAGCTGCTTAAATACAGGCAGACATGGCTCTTCTTTATCGGTAAGGGTCTGACTGATCCAATCTGGTGGTTCTACCTTTTCTGGATCCCCGGATGGCTGGCCCAGGTTAGAGGTACAGGACTTGATCTGAAATCATTTGGCCTTCCGCTTGCATTTATTTATACAGCAACAACAGTAGGAAGCATTGGTGGCGGATGGCTTTCATCCTACCTGATTAGAAAAGGAATGACTCCCTTTAAGGCGAGGAAGACTGCCATGCTGATTTTTGCATTTCTTGTGGTACCTATTGTATTTGCATCTTCTTCAACCATAAGTACATGGGGAGCTGTTGGACTTATAGCCCTGGCTGCATCAGCGCACCAGGCATGGTCAGCAAACATATTCACCACTGTCTCGGATGCTTTCCCAAAAAGAGCTGTCAGTTCTGTAACAGGCATTGGAGGAATGGCAGGAGCTCTGGGTGGTGGTTTTATCTCCTACATTGCAGGTGCGATACTTGAACATTATAAAAATCTGGGACATATTGAAACCGGTTATGTGATAATGTTCATCATTGCAGCAAGTATGTACCTTATAGCCTGGACAATAATGGCGGTATTCGCTCCAAAAAACAAAACCGTTGTACTTACAAATTGATCAAACAATTAAATAGTCTGATGAAAACACTTGGGAAATATTCAATAGGAATGGGTGACAGATTCGGTCACCAGGGAAGCGCACAGCTTAAGGCCGTAATGGATGCTGAATCCAAAGGCATCCAGATCACCCCTGTCTGGAACAAGTCGAACAGGGAACACTCAATAATCGGAACAGTTCCGGGTGATGTAAGAACAGAGGCAGATGCAGTAACGAAAAAAGCCGGATACAAAAAAGCCTATTTCGTTGATGCAGATCATATCAACTTTGATACAGTAGATAAGTTTATCGAAAGTTCTGATTTTTTTACAATCGATGTTGCATCCTATATAGGTATGGCTGCCGGAAAAGAGGAAATAGAAGAATTCCTTACAAGCGTAAACAAATATACCGGTAAAATAAAAATTCCAAACTCATCGCTCGCGTTCAGCACCCCTAAATCGCTGGTTAAAAAAGTAGCTGAGAAATATCTTTTTGCTGCAATCAAAGCATGGGAGATCTACAGGAAAATAGAGAAAGTTAAGGGCAATGGAAATTTCGTAACAGAAGTCTCTATGGATGAGGTAGCTCAACCGCAAACTCCGGTGGAATTGTTTTTTATCCTTAAAATGCTTGCCTCAGAAAACATCCCCCTTCAGACAATTGCCCCTAAATTTTCCGGAAGATTCAATAAAGGAGTTGATTATGCAGGGGACGTTGAGAAATTTCAATCGGAATTCGAAACCGACCTTCTTATAATCGATTATGCAATACATGAGTTCGGGTTACCCGGTAATCTTAAGATGAGTATTCATTCAGGATCAGACAAGTTTGCAATATACCCTGTAATTGGTTCTCTTATAAGAAAATATGATAAAGGGATCCATCTAAAAACTGCCGGAACCACCTGGCTTGAAGAAGTTATTGGTCTGGCTGAATCCGGAGGTGAAGGACTTGCTTTTGCAAAGGATATCTACATTAAATCACTCGGTAAAATTGATGAGCTTACTGCTCCATACTCAGATGTGATAGATATAAATGTATCCTCTCTCCCATCCAAAGCAACTGTTGCAAAATGGAATTCTGACGAGTTTGCAGAATCACTAAGACACGATCCTGCCAATGGACGGTATAATCCGAATATGCGGCAGCTGGTTCATGTGGCTTACAAGCTGGCAGCAATGAAGAAAGATGAATACTTCAGGCTTCTCGATGCAAATGAGAAGATAATCTCAAGATGCGTTTATGAAAATATTTACAACAGGCATATCTGCAGGTTGTTCGATATTGCTTAAGAAGAAATTTCGTATGAAAGGAAATCTTGCTTTTCTGGTATTACTTGTTTTTCTTACTAATTGTTCCTCAGAAAATAAGAAGCCTGAATACAAATCTTACAGCGGTATATATCCACATCTTGCGAGGTACAATAATGAAGGTGAATGCGGAACAGGAGCTGTTGTGCCCTGGGCAGGGAAGCTATGGGTAGTCACCTATGGCCCTCATTTCCCTTTTGGATCTTCCGACAAACTCTATTCTATAGACATCAATCTCAACCAGTCGGTATTCGCGGGAAGCATTGGCGGCACTCCTGCCAACAGGATGATCCATCCTGAAAGTAACCAGCTGTTCATAGGCCCGTATGCAATTGACCAGAATGGAAATATAAGGGTTATTCCCTATGCGAACATGCCTGGTCGACATACAGGAAATGCACGCCATCTGACCGATCCTGCCGGGACAATTTACTATGCTACAATGGAGGAAGGCTTTTATGAAGTTGATGTAAATACACTGAAGCCTGTTGTCCTTTATGAAGATGCTAATCTGAATCAGCCAAAAGGTGATGACATAGCTGTTAACCAGAAGGGATCTCTCCTCCCCGGTGCTCACGGAAAAGGAGTATATTCCGGACAGGGAGTACTTGTTTATTCAAATAACGGTGAGGCATCAGAGGAGGCTCTGAGAAAGCCCGATATTGAATCAGGATCTCTTTGTGAATGGAACGGAAAAGAGTGGAAGCTTATACGACGAAATCAGTTCGTCGAGGTAACCGGACCCGGAGGGATTTACGGAAATAGGAATCCTGGTACTGACCCCATATGGGTGACAGGCTGGGATCACAAGTCGGTAATCGTGGGTGTGCGTGACAATGCAAAATGGTCTTTCTATCGTCTTCCCAAGGCCAGCCACAGCTATGACGGAGCTCATGGATGGAATACCGAATGGCCCAGGATAAGAGATATAGGATCCCCGGAAAATACTGATTACTTGATGACTATGCATGGTATGTTCTGGAGATTTCCTTCAACATTTACTTCAGGTAACAGCAATGGTATAAGGCCAAGGTCAGCTTACCTGAAAGTTATTGGTGACTTCACTATATGGAATGGAAAACTGGTGTTCGGATGTGACGACTCGGCGCAGAAGGAGTTTCTGAACAAGAGAAAAGCAAAGGGTAACATAGAGGGTCCCGGGCAATCAA
>CALMJY010000038.1 GCA_937864815.1 uncultured Bacteroidota bacterium | reverse complement strand
CCGCACAACATGCATTTTCTGATTGACTTGAATATTTCTTTGTTTTCTCCGCGTTTTATCAGAATATGTATTTCGCGAAGGCTGAATCTTGTGTAACCTGCCGCTGTACATGTTGCTGAGCAACAACCACATTCAATGCAGGTTTTAAAACTGGGCTCTGCAGCCATTATCATTTCAGCAATGCTTCTGTCATTGGCCTCATAGTCAATCTGACGGATCTTTGATATTGTATAACCGAATTTTTCCATATCAGTTACCTTTCGGTTTCAGATATTCAGTGACCTCGGCAACTGCCGACCTGGCATGCGAAATGGTCTCCGTTATATTCATCGGTGCAGTACATGTACCGGCATAAAAGACACCCTCTATATTGCCGGTATTACTTCCAAAATGATGGTCAGAAGATTCGAAAAACCTGTTTTCTCCCCTTTTAAAATTTCCAAGTTCAGCCATACTTTTTCCCCCTGCCGACATTTCCATACCCGCCATCAGCACCAGAAGGTCAAGTTCCATCTTTAGCGGTCTTCCGGCAAGAGTGTCCTCAACCTTTACTATTATTTTGTGATCTATTGATTCACTTGCTTCCGATACTTTACCCCTTATAAATGTCACACCCCATTCTTCCTGGGCTTCCCTGTAAAGTTCTTCATAATGTGCTCCGCCCATTCTCATATCCATGTAGAAACAGAATACTTTCGAATCACTTATATGTTCCTTTATCTCAATTGCCTGTTTTACGGCTGTGACACAGCAAAGCTTTGAACAATAAAGGTTTCCAACCTTCTCATCTCTTGACCCTACACAATGTACCATTCCAACTTTTTTAGGAACAGACCCATCTGCCATTGTAATCTTTCCAAGCCGGAACATTTTCTCAAGGTCTGCAGATGTAATCACATTGTCATATATGCCATACCCATATTCCTCTTTTCTGGAACTGTTAAAAAGGTCGAAACCTGTTGCGACCACAACCGCATCGGCCAACAGTTCTTTTCCCTTATTTGTCAGTATATTAAAATGGCTGTGATTCTTATGGAATTCTGAAACAGTGGTGCCTGTCAGAATGTGAATATTATCAGCTGAAACAAGTTCATCAAGATACTTTTTCACCTCCATGCTGTCCTTCCTGTCGGGAAAAAGCTTATACCAGTCAACAACATGTCCGCCGGTAGCCTCCTTCATCTCAACCAGAGTAACCTGAATTCCGGCTTTGGACAATCTTCCGGCGGCCTCAAGCCCTGCTACTCCTCCACCTATTACCAAAACATGCTTATTCATAAGGTCAGGCATGTATTAAGGTATTAACTTCCTGTTTTTTTCTGTTTTTGCCAGTATTGTACTTATCCTCAGGGGAATATTCTATCCCTATTTTATCGAGGATAGGTTCACAGTCGGTCTGATGCATCTGAAGCCCGAGATCCCATGGATCAAAGCCAAGTACAAGACCGGCAACCTCTTCGTATGTGAATACCGGAATACCTTCACCATTCTGTCCGTACCTCTTACCCTCCATTTCATTTATAACATACTGCCACCTGTCGAGGAACATAGGGCAGCCGGGGCAATTAGTAATTATCATATCGGGTTTGAATGGTTTCATCGATTCAAATTTTTCCTTTGAACATGCAACTGAAAAACCCCTGTTGGCCTGAATAAGATATTGCCTGAAACCGAATCCGCAGCAATGTCGTCTTTCAGGGTAATCAACCACTTCCCCGCCCCACTCTTCAATCATACCTGCAAGCACATAAGGGTATTCAGCACCACCCACTCCCTTCGATGGAAACATCTTTGCATAATGGCAGCCGATATGATCGACAACTTTAAGGGGTGCCCCCGTATTCTTGTTGATCAGTTTATACCTGGCTTTGGCGGCTATCTCTTTTCTGAATTTATATATTACATCACTTGCATGTGCAAGATTGGAAGGTATTTCAAATTCCCTGCCCGTGGCTTTCTTAAGCTGACGCCTTACTCTCTCCTCCACTTCAGGAAAATGATGCCAGGTATCAAGTATCTCAGTGTATAGCCCGAAAGATGTAATACACGAAGGCAAATAGTTCTTGTATCCGGCTTCAGTCATAAGTGCAAACTGGCGTGCAACAACAGTCATAGTCGTTTCAACAGGAACCACATCACCGTGATAGCCTATTCCGGAACATGTCGTATGACAGGGATGCTCGTATATATCTTTGCCGAGTATCTGCTTCATAATTCTGAGGAATGTAACCTCCGAACCGGGGAAGAAGTTCTGTCGTACGCAGCTTCTTACATAGAAATAATTGTCATCAGCTATCTCTTTCTGGTATTCACTCCAGATTGCCCTTTTACCATCGTACTTCATTCCTGTTCACATTTATCTGTTATGGGTACCATTATTTGTTGTATAGATATGCCTTATGTACTCATTATCAATGCCTTCAGGATCAAGATCAAGATCCATCTCCCGGGCTTTCTTCCTCGAAAATGATTCTATCTTCTCATATCTCCCGATTCCACCGGTAACTTCAAAAATCCTCCGAAGCTCTTCAAGCGCCTCCTGTGGTATTTTTCTTAGAATTCCGGGGCCATCACCTTTGTAATTTCCACCAAGACGCTCGAGAAGTTCTGCTTTGTTTTCCTGAACCCATTTCCATACCGGCCCCTGTTCAGGGTGCATGGCAGTACTTATGCCATCGAGATAGAGGCAATATCCTGTATTAAGTATCCATTCACCAATAATTCTCTTTATGACAAGCTGCTGCCGTCCTTTCTCCGATTCGACAAAATATCCAAGTTCCTGAGACAATCCGCGTAATGCCATTATTATTAATCCGGGAGCATTACCCCTCGGACACCTTGTTTTACATGACATGCATTCACCGCAATACCATATCTCTTCCGATTTTAACAGATTAACAATCTCGTCATCATTCTGAGACTGAACAATATCTACTATTCTACGCGGATCATAACAGTAAAACTCAGCTGCAGGGCAAATTGCAGTACATACTCCGCAGTTCATGCATGCATTAAGCCCCTCCTCAAAACGGATATCGTCTAGCAGATTATCGTATAGTTTTCCCACAGGATGAGAATAGGCTTATTGTTATTTTATTAACACAAAATTAAATCACCCTGATATAGTTCCAAAGAGGATTAAAGCCTATTTACCTGTCTCTTATACACATCTCCGAGCCCACGAGACAGGCAGAAATC
>CALMJY010000037.1 GCA_937864815.1 uncultured Bacteroidota bacterium | reverse complement strand
TACAGCATGTTAAAGAACTTAAGTTAAATTCTTATCTTCACGGCACAAACAAAGTGCACAAAGGATTACACAAACACAGAGATATCATATACCTATCTTTGTGTCCACTGTGAATAATTCTTTGTGACCTCTGTGGTAAAAAAACTCAATTTTCAAAGTTTACTTCCTTGCCGGTAAGACGAATACGCCCGGTGAGGACCTGAGTGAACTGAGGATCGAGATAGCCTTTAAAGCCGGGTTGTTTGCCTCCAACTGAAATTGTGAAATATCCGGGCTCAATAACTCTCTTATCCTTGCTGTTAATAACTGAGAACTGCCTGGGTTCAAGGTTGAATTCGACCACCCTGCTTTCACCAGGCTTCAGACTGATCCTGACAAATCCTTCCAGCTGCCTGATGGGCCTGGGAGTTGATGCTTTTTCATCAGTAAGATAAAGCTGCACCACTTCGTCACCCTCAGCTTTACCGGTATTAGTGACCGTAACACTTATCTTCACCTTTTCCCCTGCAATAATATTTTGAGGAATAACAAGGTCGCTGTAACTGAACAATGTATAGCTAAGTCCATACCCAAATGGGTACAGTGGTTCCTGCGAAAAGTATCTGTATGTTTTGCCTTTCATATCATAGTTGTCAAATGCAGGTATCTGATCAACTGACTTATAATATGTTACAGGAAGCCTTCCTGCAGGATTATAATCTCCGAAAACTACATCTGCCACAGCATTTCCTCCCTGCTGGCCACCGTAACCTGCCAGAATAATGGCTGCAGCTTTTTCCTGTGCTTTGTTTATAGACATTGCACCACCGCTTGCCATTACTACAACAACAGGTTTGCCTGTTGCAGTAACAGCATCGAGTAATTCCTCCTGAACTGCAGGCAGGTTAAGGTTGGTCCGGTCTCCCCCACTGAATCCTTCTATCTTTATGGGCATCTCCTCTCCTTCCAGTCTCTGGGATAATCCAAGAACGAGTACCACAGCATCAGCATTTCCTGCGGCCTCAACCGCCTTCTCCATAAGTTGAACACGTGGTCGTGCCCACAGGAGCTTCATATCAGCATCACCTGCATAGTTTCTGTAGAATACTTCAAGTTTGTATTTTTCACCCTTCTTCATTTCAACGGCATATTCTGTATGGAAGGCATGGTGTTCTCCCCTGTATTTGATAATGCTTTTGCCATCAAGTAAAATCTCATAGGCTGAAGAGCCCCATCCTCCTATATAGAAGGTTCCTGTTTCAGGAGCAATAAGATTTGTTGTCCACTTGATACCGAAATCATCATCAGGCATGTCAAATCGTGGGGACAGGTGTTCCCAGTAAAAATTGATCTGATCATCAATCCTTGTGAAAAGAGGTTCTCCTTTCATATCCCTGTTATCGAAGTATTCTCCGGATGCACCCTGTTTTCCGTCAGGAGTCTGAAGATACCGGGAAGGGATAACTGTAAGGTTATGAACACCTTCTGCAAGATCACTTCCCTCTGCAAAGATAATCCTGGTATCGGTTGAAATTTTTCCTGTGATTCCTTCAAGGACAGTTACAGGATCTTTTGGTATACCGTTATAATTTCCGATCAGCGATTCAAAATTATCTGCATTCGGACCAATTACTGCAATTGATTTGATGCTTTTACTCAATGGAAGAAGGCTACCTGAATTTTTCAGCAGTACTATTGATTTTTGAGCGGCAAGTCGTGCCAGTCCGTTATTGTAATCAGAGCAGTTCACAAAATACGGGATCTGGGCATATGGAACTGTATTATCAGGATCAAACATACCCAGTTTGAATCGAGCGGTAAATACTCTTTTCACTGCAACATCGATATCTGCCTCACTTAGCAGGCCTCTTTCAATTGCTTTCATCAGCTGCTTGTAATCAACTCCGCACTCGAGGTCGGTACCCGCCTTCACAGCAAGAGCTGCAGCTTCAGCAGCATCTTTGGTATATTTCTGGAATTGCCAGTAGTCGGAAACAGCCCAGCAATCGGAGACAATGTAGCCTTTGAAACTCCATTCATTACGAAGAATACCATATAAAATAGGATTTGCAGTGCAGGGATAACCTCGGAACTGATTATATGCTCCCATTACTGACCAGGCTCCCCCGTCAACAATGAGTGTCCGGAATGCAGGCAGATATGTCTCGCGGAGATCAACTTCACTTACCAGGGCATTGAATGAATGTCGTGTTGATTCCGGACCTGAATGTACGGCATAATGCTTTGCAGTGGCAACAGTCTTGAGATATTTTGGATCATCACCCTGGAGGCCTTTTACAAACTGCATTCCCATGCGGCCTGTTAAGTAGGGATCCTCGCCATAGGTCTCATGTCCCCTTCCCCATCGCGGATCGCGGAATATGTTGATATTTGGTGACCAGAATGTAAGTCCCTGGTAAATACCACGTTTGCCTCTTCTCTGAAATTCATGGTATTTTGCACGTGCCTCATCCGAAATGGCATTTGCGACATTGTACATTAGTGATTCATCCCATGTATTGGCTATTGTGATAGACTGGGGAAACACTGTTGCATACCCGGCTCTTGCCACCCCATGAAGGGCTTCATTCCACCAGTTATATTCAGGTACACCCAATCGCGGAATTGCAGGTGCCGTATAAAGTAGCTGGTCTGCTTTTTCCTGCAGTGTCATCCTCGATACAAGGTCATTTACTCTTTCCTCAATGGGAAGAGAGGGATTCTGAAATGGATAATTATTGACATCCTGTTGTGCTTCAGAAATTCCTGAAACAACGAAGAATATGAAAACTTTCAGAGTAAATAATAAACTATATTTCATTATATTAAGTTTTGTTACTATTTGCTGTTTCATTATATGACAAAGGTTTTGCAGGTCCTCATTCCCCCTTTGAAGGGGGCAGGGGGATGTCTTTCCGGGATATATGTTTTTCAATCTCACTTATCCTCGATTCTAAAATCCTTAAAACCTCATTTATACTTTTCTTCACCTCAATGTCACTAAATCTTAGTACAATTATACCCAGACTTTCAAGAACCAACTGTCTTTTCTCATCATTATCAAAATTATAATCATGAGTGTTTCCATCAATCTCTATCGCAAGATTTAACTCATGGCAAAAGAAGTCAA
Organism: uncultured Bacteroidota bacterium; assembly: GCA_937864815.1. Taxonomy (GTDB): domain Bacteria; phylum Bacteroidota; class Bacteroidia; order Bacteroidales; family VadinHA17; genus LD21. The sequence goes on along the minus strand of CALMJY010000037.1, from coordinate 20,407 downwards.
CTATATAATTATCAATAGGTACCTGCCTGTGAAATTCATATCCATAACTTTTACCTTTAATATTATTCCAGAATATAATCTCTGACAATGTGCTGTTACTTCGCAATTGCCTTGCAAGAGATTTTAAGTTTGGATTATATGGAAAAATCTTATTTTTTGACATATTCTAATTAAAAACATCCCCCTACCCCCTTCAAAGGGGGATTTGTCAGGGGTTTCCCTTCAAAGGGGGATTTGTAATATCATTTCATCACACAAGCTATTTAAATCTGTTCACCTCCTCAACCATTATTTCATAATTCCTGAATGTCTGATCAGAAATTGTTCTGCCATAAGGGGAGGCAGTGGGCATCAGAACAAATCCCCTTCCTTCACCATGAGTTCCATCGGCCAGGGTTTTTCTTACAAGGTCTCTGAATTTCTCCGAAGGCATATTTTCAATGTCAGCAACTTCGATATTCCCAAATAAAATGAGGTCTTTCCCGTATTTTTCCCTTATCTGCTTCAGATCGGCGTTTCCATGGGGAGAAGGCTCAAGAGGATCAGTTGCATCTGCTCCCATTTCTACAATATGCCCTATTATATCTCTTACCCTGCCATGAGCATGTATCCTGACATAGCCTCCCTTTTCCTTAATCATCTTAACCATAGGACCTGTGTACCGCACAACATAATCTTCAAATAAAGAAACAGGAAGAAAAGGTTCCGCTGCAATTTCAGGTCCGTAAATTCTCCAGAAACGACCCGGAAATACTTCAGAAGCCGCCTCTGTACGTTTATAAATGTACCTTGCATGTTTTTCCAGCATCTTGTGGCAAAGCTCCTGCTCGGTAAAAGCAAACAGCGAAAAATCCTCCACGCTGAAAAGGGTAAATACCGCACAAATAGGATCTTCGGTATCGACCATCACTATTCCTTTATCACCCAGTTCCTTCTCCTGCAACAACACAGGATTGATATTTATTCTCTCTTCAAATATCTCATCCGGTAGTTGCAGAAATAGCTTTACATCATCAGTACTTTTAAGAAGGTGTTCAACTGTCCATACCGTATCGAGTTCCTTGTCACGACGGGTGGTGCTGGTAAGCTCCTTTCCGTTTATGTGGTAAGTAAGTCGTGTGAAGCGGCTGTTGTTTTCTACCCAGGTCTTTTCCCTGACGTACTTATCGCGGATTCCGGTATGATCACTTCCATCCCATGCCAGATGCGACTGCGCCCTGACAGGGCTGACCATTCTTATGATATCAGTTTCATTTTCTGCCAGTTCAAGCAAAGGACGCCACGATGGTGAATTATAAATATTATATTCATCAGGATCATCAGGATTGATCAGAAAGCCACCTATTTCATGAAAGCTAACTGCTGGCCTGTCAACCTCTTCACCCCTTAAAGTGGCCCATAATCTTTCTCTCCTGGTCATATTAATCTATTTTATTACCCTGACTTTATAAATGTTAATATCAGGAATTATTAATCGTTTTTCCGGATTAATGAAGTAGATATTATGGGTCCACCATGAGATTTCACCTTTGGTATATACCAATTCCCCTGCATCCGATACCTTCCATTGCCATGTAACTTTAACATCTGTACTTTCAGATTCTGATTCATCAAAAATCAGGACCTTGTCATCACCGCAAACAACTATCTCACTTGATTTTTGTGAGCAAGCTGAAGCAAGAATAGCAAGCAGCAGGGATGAAACCAAACGCAAATTGATCATATTAAGTAATATTGACTTTAACTCGCCTGATATTGTAAATATACTAAATGGTTTTTATTATCGGTGTCAGCTATAAACTGAGGTTGGATTGGAGGGGTTTTGTTATCCGTTGGCTGAAGCCAACGGTAATTGAGGTAATCTCAACCTGATTTCTGATAATGGATTGGGTGTCTTAACTGCTATCGACTTTAACCGAAAATAAACTTTGCTATATACTGAGTTTGGATTAGATAATTCAATTGCCGTCGGCTTCAGAAGAAAATTAACCTCGCCTCATACTCAGTTAGGATTGAAGATTCAATTGCCGTCGGCTTCAGCCGACGGTTTAAAGAGCTCTCTAAAAATCAGGACTTTAGTCCCTGAATCTCTCCAATTTATATTCCTTAATTAGCTTATCAAGCTCATCCTCAATGTGTTCTTTTCTGTGATGCTGGACCTGATTCCGTATATATTCTCTGAGGTTTTCAATTTGATTCATTCCAACAGAAACAGCATAATAATCATCCTGCCATTCAAATTTAAGCTTTGTCAGTTTGCTTTTGTTGATCCAGTAAGAGCTTTCTCCTTTTAAATTTTGCATAATTTCAGAGACATTTTGTTTACAACCTAAAGAAATAAGGGAATGTAAATGTTCATGATATCCATTAAGGTGATCAATATAAATGCCTTTTTGTTTCGCATTGTCAAATATATGCTTAATAACAGCTTCTCTTATATGGTCTTCCATATATGGAATTCTTCTTTTTGTAGTCCATACACAATGAACCCAGATTCTGATAAACGACATGTTCAGGAATTTTAGCGAGTAACACAATAAATATAATAAATTCTGACTTAAAATACAAATATGTTGGGCTAAAGCCCTGATAGATAACCTGGCTGTAAACCGTTGGCTGAAGCCAACGGTAATTAAGGAGATCTTAACCTGAATTCTGAATTGGGATTAGGTGTTTTATCTATTTTCGTCTTTAGCTGAAAATAAACTTTGCTATTTACTGGGTTTGGATTAAAAGCTTCAATTGCCGTCGGCTTCAGCCGACGGTTAAAAGAGCTCTCTCTAAACCGGGACTTTAGTCCCTCAATATTGACAGTCAGTGAAAACAAAAAGCCGGGGTTAAATCTTATCCCAGGCTTTCAGAATTATCTGTTTTAAAACAGTTTACAGTTTATATGCCTGTCTGGCTATCAGTTTCCATTTTCCCTTTTGCTTCTGAAATACCAGCATATTCCCAATCTTCAGATTACCGGGAGTTCCGTTATTGGTAATTTCAGCGGAAAGGATATGACGCACTACAGCGGCATCTCCGATTACCTTTATGGTTTGTTCTGAAAGGTCAATCTTTGTAAAGTCAATCGGCTTGCTTACAATGACTTCCTCAATGAATTCATTCCGGTTCTGTACTTTACCGCTTGAATGACCATAAACAAGTTCTTCGGCTGTAATGTCCTGAAGAATACTTTTATCAGCATCAACGATACCTTTCATAAGTTTCTCAACAGCTGCAGCAACATCTTTATCCTGAGCTGACTGACAATATGATGATATTGAAACTGCACACAGGAATACGACCAAAAAATAAAATTTCTTCATCTTATTAATTTCCAGGTTATTAATTTGTTTTCTTCTTTGCCTCTGCTTCTACCTTCCTTTTTGCTCTTTCTTCCTTTTGCTTGTCCATATAGTCGAAGAGTTCCTTTTTGTCCATAGGAAGGTCTGTTTTGGCATTTACCCATTCAACAAATGCCTTATCAAGTTCTTCAGGTGTAACATCCACAAAACGTTCATTGTCATATTTGAACTTTTTGGTCTGAATGCAGAAGAAATTGAACTGATCCCGTAATGCGGTATATTCACCGGAGATAACACATTCTGCCACCAGATGAGGTGGTATAAATGTAATACCTGTCGGCTTGCAAAGCACCACATCACCGGGGAGAACTGTTACTCTGCCAATGCGAATAGGTGCATTCACTGTTGCACATAACATCTGCTCAATTGCAGAGGGATCTGAACCTCTTATCCAGCCGTTAAAACCATCAATTTCACTAAGTCCTTCCAGGTCTCTTACAGAACCGTTGAAGATAATACCGCGCTTTCCGTTTTTATATATTGCATTCCCGAGGTTATCGCCAATAAGAGTTCCGTTTGCAATTTTTCCATAGCTATCGGCAACATAAACATCACCCTCAGTAAGTGCATTGATAGGAGCATAATTAGTAACAGGGGAAGTCATGTTTTGCTTTTTGCCAACCTCCTGTATATAAGAATCAAAATCCTTTCGCATTGGCATAAACTGTGCAGTTACCACACGACCTGTCATAACTTTTTCAGGATGTATGATCACCCATCCGTTTTCAAGTGTACCTGAGAAATTCTCGAACTGGTTTTCGTATCCCTTGCTCTTAAGAAATCCCCAGCACTCTTCCATGGATACTGCTTTTAATCTCTCAAGAAGTGCATCGGAAACTTTTGGCCGGCCGTCAGGAGTACGTTCTCCTGTCCATTCTTTGGTAAGAAGTTTAATGTCATCCGGGTTCCATTTAACCATTTGTGATTTTGAAGGCTGGATCAGTAAAATGACCGCCACAAAAAAGAAAAGAAGTTTTTTCATTGTACTTATTTTAATTGGTTTAACTCCATAGTCTGTCATGTGAGCTCTTTTCATTCCACTCGGGTGTTGGGAGGAAGTATCCATTTGCCCTGGGATGCAGGTGCTGCTTAATGACCTCTTCATTCAGATCGATTCCAAGTCCCGGTGCATCGAGCGGAACATTTGCGTATCCCTTTGTTATCATGGGTTGTTTTCCAGTCATTTTAACGAGGCTTTCCCACCATGTCAGATCAACTGAATGGTGTTCAAGGGCAAGGAAATTCTGTGTTGCGGCGGCGCAATGAACGTTGGCCATAAACGAAATAGGTGTTCCGGCCTGGTGCATTGCCATAGCAATACCATGTTCTTCAGCATAATCACCAATCTTCTTGGTTTCAAGCAGACCGCCTGATGTAGCAAGGTCTGGGTGAACAATATCAACAGCCCTTGCATCTATGAGAGGTTTAAAACCACTGAGAAGGTAGATATCTTCACCTGTTAGCATAGGTGTCTCGAGTGCATCGGATAATATTTTCCACTGGTCGGTATATTCCCACGATACAATATCCTCCATCCAGGCAAGCCTGTACTTCTCTATGGCCTTACCCAGCCGGATTCCATTATTCAGATCGAAATGTCCATAATGATCGGTGCAGATTGGTATCTCATATCCAACATGGCCGCGAACATCTTCAACAATTTTGCACATTTCTTCAAGTCCTTTATCCGTAATCTGTATCTGGGTAAAGGGATGTTTTGTATTTCCATAACCCATGTAGCTCCTCATGTCATACTGGCCCGATGCCCCATCCCAGAACTTTTGATTCACAACTGCATCGGGAGTGTTTTTGAGATCATTAATTGAAAGGTCCATTTTCAACCACGTATAACCCTGGTCTTCTACCCGATACTTTATTTTTGCTATTTGTTCCGCTTCGGAATTTCCCTCAGGAGTGTCTGCATAAAGCCTTACCTTATCACGATACCTTCCTCCCAGAAGCTGCCATGCCGGAACGCCATATGCCTTTCCTGTCAGGTCCCACAGAGCCATTTCAACACCACAAACTCCTCCACCCTGCCGTCCGTGGAAACCGAATTGTTTGATTATCTTGAATATCATTTCAACATTGCAGGGATTCAATCCGAGAATGCGGCTTTTCAGCATGAGTGCATAACGCGGATCAGCACCATCACGTACCTCTCCAAGGCCATAGATGCCCTGATTAGTATCGATCCTGATCATTGCAGTACCACCAAGCACATTTGTTAAGGCAACACGCATATCTGTGATCTTCAGGTCAGAAGGAGCTGATGATCTCTGTACATTCTGGGTAGTCTGTGCAATTGTGTCCTCAATAGACAGATTCATCAGACCACCAAGAGCAATTCCACCCATTGCAGCCCTTTTAAGGAAACTGCGACGGTCACTGGAAGTACGGGGATTATTGATCTCCGCCTGAATGGCAGCTGCTTCAGAGTTTTCATTCTTCCTGTTTTCTTCAGTGATCTTTTTGATTATACTTTTCATAGGTATTTGATTTTTATATTTATTTCAATCTCTTCCTGCTTTTACCCCTAAATGGACTTTTCCTTCCCTAAAAGCCTTCCAGGGGGGATTGGGAGTAATACCGGTCTTTTAAGACAGCTTTCTTCTGTTAACTATTTAACAAGATCTCAGCTCCAAAGCCTGTCGTGTGAACGTTTTTCATCCCAGTCAGGTGTCGGATCAAACCATGTTTTATCTTTTGGATTCAGGAACTTTTTACATGCCTCTTCATTGAGTTCAATACCAAGACCGGGAGCATCAAGAGGCACATTAGCAAATCCTTTTGTCACCATTGGTTGGCTGCCTGTCATTTTAATCAGGCTTTCCCAGTTTGGATTATCAACACTGTGATGTTCAAGAGAGAGGAAATTCTGAGTTGCAGCTGCACAGTGAACATTTGCCATGAAACAAACAGGTGATCCTGCCATATGCATTGCCATTGCAATACCATGTTCTTCAGCATAGTCACCTATTCTCTTTGTTTCAAGAAGGCCGCCTGATGTTCCGAGATCCGGATGGATAATATCAACAGCACGTGCATCAATAAGAGGTTTGAATCCATTATTAAGACAGTAAATATCTTCACCTGTTATAATGGGAGTTTCCAGCGCTGTTGATAAAACCTTATTGCCTTCAATATCGAACCATGGAACCATATCCTCAAGCCATGCAAGCCTGAATTCCTCCATATGCTTACCGAAGCGTATTGAATTGTTCACATCGAAATGACCGAAATGGTCTGCGCAGAGAGGCATTTCATAACCAACAGCTTCCCTTACTTTTCTGACATACTCTGCAAGCCCGTCAAGACCCTTCTCGGTTATCTGCACCTGGGTAAAAGGATGCAGTGTATTTCCGTAACCCATGTAATCACGAAGATCATATTGTCCCGCTGCACCATCCCAGAATTTGCTGTTTACAAGTGAGTCGGGATTCTTTGCAACAACATGAATGCCAAGGTCCATTTTCAGCCAGGTAAATCCCTGAACTTCCACCCTTCTTTTCATTGTCTCTGCAAATCTTACAGGATCGTTAGCGCCGGGAGTGTCGGCATAAAGCCTGACTTTGTCACGGTATCTTCCTCCAAGAAGCTGCCAGGCTGGTACATTGTATGCTTTTCCTGTAAGGTCCCAGAGTGCCATTTCAACAGCACAAACACCTCCGCCCTGACGACCGTGGTATCCAAACTGTCTTATTATTTTGAATAACATTTCCACGTTGCAAGGGTTTAGTCCCAGTATTCTGCTCTTGAGAAAAAGAGCAAACCTTACATCTGCTCCGTCGCGTACTTCACCAAGGCCATAAATACCCTGGTTAGTATCTATTTTGATTATATGCTTACCCATAACAGTGGCATACCGCATGTCAGTTATCTTCAGATCTGAAGGTTTTGATGATCTCTGGACGTTTTGTGTAGTCTGGGCAACAGTATCCTCAATAGAAAGATGCATCATCCCTCCAAGGGCAATACCGCCGAGAGCTGCTTTTTTGAGGAAATTGCGTCTGTCAGACGAGGTTGCCGGATTTGCAATCTCAGCCTTAATGGCCTCTCTTTCGGCTTTTTCATTCTGCCTGTCATTTATGGCAATCTGTTTTAAAATATTTTTCATATTGTCATTTTATTTGTACCTGGCTAAAAGTACAGGTTTCCTTAATTAATATCTAGTTAAAAAGTGTTTAAAAAATAATCCTCATGCAGTTATAACTTTTTTTAACATATTGAATAATTGATATGTACTTTAAACATTGATTTGTAATCTACTAGATCTTCGGCAACTTCCATGGATCCCTGTATTCGGGTACCAGATATTTATTGGCATCTGCGTCATTTGTAAAGGAAGTGCCATCCCATACCAGCTTCCTGCCTGTCCTGTATGCAATATTTCCCAGGGCTGAAAATTTCGCAATATGTGCTGCAATTTCAACATTTGTATTTGTATTGGGATTCCTGCTGGCGATACAATCCAAATGGTTCTTAACATGGTTCTTCAAACCTTCCCCGGTTCCGTTTTTCCATGGTATTGCTTCCATCCGTTTTACATCGTTAACCACTTCAGGGATTACCTCCCATCCACCACGGTCAACAACAAGAGTTCCGTTTTCTCCTACAAATCCGAGAACAGCATTCCGTCCATAACCGCCGTCATTTATTCCAATTGCATGATCCCACATAACATTAAAACCATCAAATTCATAAATAGCCTGGAGACTGTCGGGTGTTTCACATGCATCATCGGGATAGCCGTATTTTCCACCCATTGCCATAATGGATTTAGGTGCAGTAACATTCATCCCGTACAATGCAAAATCAAGAAGATGGACACCCCAGTCTGTCATAAGACCACCGGCATAATCCCAGAACCACCGGAAAGTAAAATGAAAACGGTTGCTGTTAAAAGGCCTTAACGGAGCCGGACCCAGCCACATATCATAATCAACACCTGCAGGTGCTTCTGTATCAGGCTGAACCGGTATTGAAGTATTCCAGCCCTGGTACGAATAAACCCTTACAATTCTTATTTTACCCAGTTTCCCTGAACGGATAAAATTTACTGCATCTATCCAGTGCGGATCACTCCTCTGCCACTGCCCAACCTGAACAACAGTCTTGTTCTTTTTTGCAGCTTTCACCATTATATTACACTCTTCAATTGTCCTTCCAAGCGGCTTTTCACAGTAAACATCCTTTCCGGCTTCACAGGCTGCAACCATTTGCAGACAATGCCAGTGGTCAGGTGTGCCAACAATAACAAGGTTGATATCCTTATTATCTACCACCTGCCTCCAGTCTTTATATAAGTGGGCAGGTTTCTTTCCCCGCATTTTTTCTACATCTGCAGCCCTCTTATTGAGAACTCCTTCATCAACATCGCATAATGCCAGGCATTCTACCTGACGATGTTTTAAAAATTCACTGAGATCAGCAAATCCCATCCCCTTGCATCCGATTAATCCTATGTTTATCCTGTCTGAAGGGGCACATCCGGCAAGGGCAGATGAAATAGCCGGTCCGATTGTAAAAGCTGCTGTGGTAGCTGCTGTTGTTTTAATAAAGGTGCGTCGGGTTGTCATTGTTGTTGGGTACAATATTTGGTAAATAAATTAAGTTACTGGGTAATAGGTGCTGGGTACTTGGTGCTGGGTGCTGGGTGCTGGGTGCTGGGTACTTGGTGCTGGGTGTTTTAAGAATCCCGTACCCAGTACCCAGTAACCAGTAACTAGTACCCAGTTCATTTCACCGAAAATCTGTATTTAGTTGTTGACTTGTAAATCTTCCCCGGTTCAGCAATAGTGGACGGAAAATCAGGTTTATTGGGGCTGTCGGGGAAATGGCCCGATTCGAGACACATGCCTGACCGGAAATTAAAGACTCTTCCGCCATGACCTTTCTGTGTACCGTTAAGAAAGTTGCCTGTATAAAGCTGCATACCGGGCTGATCGGTGATCACCTCAAGTATACGGCCTCCGACCGGTTCATATAGAATTACATCCACTTCCTCTTTGTTATCAAGTACATAATTATGGTCATATCCTTTTCCAAGAATAAGCTGATCATAGTTCTCTCCTATCCTCTCACCTATGGTATGCGGTGTTGTAAAATCAAACGGAGTTCCGGCTACCTGCCGTATCTCTCCGGTAGGGATCATAACTGAATCCACCGGCGTAAATGCAGATGCCCTGATAGTCAGAATATGATCAAGAACATCTCCCGTTCCTGCACCGTGCAAATTGAAATATGAGTGATTCGTGACGTTGACTATCGTCTTTTTATCAGTTGTCCAGGTATAATCCATTACTACCTCATTAGCTGATGTCCATGTGTAAACGACCTCAATCTTTACATTACCCGGAAAGCCCTGTTCCATATCCGGGCTCAGGTATGAAAACCTTACACCAGGGTTTTCTCCATCCTTCAGGATTTCAGCATCCCAAACCACGCTGTGCCATCCCAGTGGTCCACCATGAAGTGTATTGGGCCCGTTATTCAGAGGGGTTGAATATTCAATGCCGTCAATTTTAAACTTTCCTCCTGCAATCCTGTTTGCATACCGGCCGACTACGGAGCCGAAAGACATATCTCCTTTCAGGGTTTCTTCAAAAGTATCATACCCGAAAGTAATGTTATCCATCTTTCCGTTTCTGTCCGGTACCTCAATCCATATCAGTTTTGCACCAAAGTTTGTAAGCCTGATAACATTGCCGGTTTTATTCTTAACAGTAAACAGCCAAATCTCTTTTCCGTTATGAAATCCGAATTTTTCCTTTCTTACCATATTACCGATTTTTTCTGAATTGTTACAAGATGTTACTATTGCCGCAAGCAGTAATAGTGACAATAATCTGATTGTTTTCATAATACATATCATTACTGTATTCACTTCATATTTAATCTGTTACCTTACTATTTCTTCTGGAGCAACTGGTCTGCAGCAAGAACAAGGAACATATAGTTTGAAGAGCCTCCTCCCATCACATATTCCTGCTGCTGCCAGAGATATGGCCAATCAAGCAGTTCAGGAAAGTCCGGACGGATAAGGGCTGTCCCCGATGCAACTCCGCCCGGAATGTAAGATTCATCAGCCCTGTTTACACCGTAGGCAATAGTAGCTGACCTTGCACCGACACCTGATGCAAATGATGATGTATTTTCACCGGGATGAACGCCAAGGATAAAATTCAGAGCATTAAATATAGGCGCTGATGAAAAGATATCCGGAAATGCCTTATACAGGTAATATTGCCTAACCCCGAAGCTCTGTATATCCCATCCTGCTCCCCATATCCTGGGACGATATGGAACTCCGAAAGGTGTTTCCGCTGACTGCTTTGTTATTTCTTCCGAAAAAGTCTTTGCAGCCTGTTTTGCGGCCTCGGTGAAACCCGGATCATTGATCCTGGGAATACTCCTTGATATTAACCACCCTATGCCTGAGAATCCTTTTATGAATGCTTCCTTATTATCAATCAGAAATTTCCGGTACTGTTCCTCACCGGTTGTGAGAAGCAGTTCACTTGCAGCATGAAGCTTTGCAGCCTGTACTCTTCCTTCCATCTGGTAGTCGGAAGTATAGATTTTTACTGCTATATCGAGACACTCTTTTGACAGGTTATCATTAAAACCTTTAAGTACCCTGGATACTGCTGCCAGGTGGGCTGCGGTTGTCAGTTCCCTCGATGGATTATTCTCTGTAAAGACCCAACGGTCATCCATAACCGGTGAGTGTGTAGCTGTGAGCTCATTCCTGTTAAGGTTAAAATCCCATATATGACCGTCAGTCATAGTTGAACCATCGCCAAGAAGCACGTACTGACGGATATCTGCCTCGATAATACCCCTGTAAAGACGGCCAAGGTTCTTATAACCGGCCACAACAGTGAGTGCACCATGTTCTATCTGCTGAAGAATATCGGCCTTTCCGTCTGGCTGGTGTATTTCAACAATCCTTGACCTCTGGTCTATTGAAGTTTCATCATAATCAATTTTGAAGGCTTCATGAGCCATAGTTAAAATATAGGCTTCGCCGCTCTGTGATTCAACCCGCAGATCATAATCTCCCGCATCATGCCAGCCGCCGACATTAAGTCCGGGTACATGCTCACCAGGATTGAAAGAGGTGAGAGTTGATTCACCCTGAATATAACCATCAAAATGGTTGTGGTTGACAGGTGCCATCAGGGCATCGTCCATATGACACAATCCATGCCATACGCGGTATTTTTCATTTATTCTCATGTGACACATCTGCACAGGAAGAAAAAATTCGAGAACCGGCTGCCAGACATCCCTTTTGTACACATCCGGAGCTATCCTGAATGGCTGTGACTGCTGGTTACCATATTTCACATAATACATACCCTCCTGCATGACCTGTGTAAAATTGAATTTCAGGTAATTATATCTGAGGAATACCCCCCATGATTCAGGCTTGCCGTTAAGTACTTCAATATCGTTTCCATCATCAGCAATCCTGAAGAGGGCCGGTGTTTCATTCTTTGTCTCATTCTTATCAAGCTCTATTATTGCAACCTTTTCCTGTTCAGGACGGTATCCAACCTGTGAAACATGAACCACAGGCGTGCTTCTCCAGCCCTTTACAGAGTTTGGTGTAATTACCCACTGAATGGCATTTTTCACTGCTCCCTCAGCAACAACCGATCTCAGTACGAACCATCCGTTATTATGAACATATCTGCCGTCAAGCAGTTGTATATCACCTGTTTTTGATTCTACTGACATTCTCAGGTAATCATCTTCCGGAGCAACAACGAGCTTCTTCCCTGATGCAAAAGGCTGATTGGCAACAATTGCACCTTTACTGTCCTTCAAAGCAGGTCCGTTTGCCTGTCGTGGGAATATTCCTGATTTTCCTCCAAGACTCCATGTCTTTCCGAATAACCATCCCGGAAAGAGCTCCATGTTAAAACTAACTTTTCCAAGGAACTCCTTCGGAACTGCCTTATCCAGATCCACTGTCACAACTATTGATTGTCCCTGGGCTTTAACATTAACTGAATAATTCAGATTCAGATCGGGATACTCGATCGGATTGAAACCCTTCCTGTTGATCTTTTCGTCAGGATAAGCAAGTGTAACTGTAATCATGTTACCGGCTGCATCCACCTTGCGGTCAATCTGCTTTGGGATGGGCTGCCACTGGCCGGGTGTTTCATCAAGCCTTATATCGCCATTTGTTGCAAGTCTCTTACCATGCATTATTACTGCCACTCCTCCCTGATGACCCTCAGGATAAATATCCTGGAAAGCCATGACATTTACTCCCCCAAGTTCGAAATATTCTGCCTTGTTAAGTACAAATGACTGCTGGGAGAAGCCCGTTATTGAGCTCAACATAAGCATTAAGATAAAAAGTGGTCTTTTCATATTTTCATATTAAAGTCATTAAATATCGTTTAACTTTTTACCCCTAAATCCCTCAGCCTTGCTCCGCCGAAGCGGCTACGCGAAGGCGAAGGGGGGACTTAAAAATCCCGGGACTAGTCTAAGCCCCCCTTGGGGGGTTGGGGGTCAAAGCCTCCCTGGGTGCTTGGTCCTGGGTGCTGGGTGTTTTTCCGGTAGCCGGTAGCCGGTAGCCGGTCGCCTTCATTCAATTATCCATTCATAAACCCCTGCAGAATAGTTCCTTTTCATCAGAAATTTTAGTTTTACCGAAGAGGTAATTACCGGATCGAACATCAGGGAATCGAGGCCATCCTTAGTAACCTTATACCTGTTCCTGTTCTTAACCGGTTCCCAGATATTACCATTCAGGTAAAGCACCTCCCATTCGGCCGGTATTCTGCATCCGCCATCCGGACCATCATCAAACCAGTAAACCTTGGTTTTAGAAATCCTTTCAGGTTTTTGAAAATCATATTCTATAAATTCCCACTGATTCCTTGAAGGCCACCAGTTAAAGTTTGCCGGGGACCTGTCTCCGGGATAGAGCGGAATTATCTGGTCAAATACAGCCCGGTAGCTATCCGCAGGTTTGCTTGATTTAACTACACTGGTAAATGCAAGAGTCGGTGCAGGTAAAGGGCGTGTAACATATTCTGAAACAGGCAGCCATACCATCATTTGTCCGGGACCTCTGTTATTCCATAAATAATAAGGTATGAGCTTTAAAGGTTCCTCTTTCATTTTGTCCACCCCGCCTCTCAAATTCCGCTTGGTCTGGTATCCGGACGACCTTAGGACTATCACCCCATCTGATAATGTGGAATCAATATCCTCGGTAAATATTGCTCCTTCATCAACCATCATATTCAGAATGCTTCCTGAATTATTATCAGGCCATTCTGCACAGTAAATCAGTGGCCCTCTCTGCATGGCAATCTTATTCCCGCATGCCCAGACTCTCTGGTCGGCAATTATTTTCCGGGGCATCATACTGAATCCGAATTCAACTTTGTCTCCGGGATACCACTTCCTGGTAACAGTAACATACCCGTTTTCAGGGTTAGATTCTACCTCCTCACCGTTTATCCTGAAGATAATCTTCTCCGTACGTTTGTCAGTAAACCTGTAAAGGTTTCCGGGGATTGCTTCATTCCCCGACCATCCGGGGATACGGAATTTCATACTGAACATTTTCTTTTTTTCAGGATTGATTTCCATTTGAATATTTCCGTCCCAGGGATAATCTGATTTCTGGACCAGCCTGATGGTATCTTTGTCAAGAACTATTTCTGCCTCACCTGAAATATACAGGTTGACAAAAACTGAATCGCCTTTGGTGGCATAAATGTATCCGGGTATTGCAGGGATAAACCTCGCAACATTACTGGGACAACAGGCACAACCGAACCATGGGCTTCTGGTATGCTGTCCATCCGATTCCAGTGGATTAGGATAGAAGAATCTGTCACCGGAAAGGGATACTCCTGAAAGCATCGAGTTATAGAGCGTTTTTTCAAGTACATCAATATATTTGGACTCTCCATGAAGCAGAAACAACCTGTGATTAAAGAAGATGTCGCCAATGGATGCACAGGTCTCACAATATGCTGACATATTTGGGAGAACATAAGGTTCAGCAAATCCTTCGTTACCTCCTGAGGCACCAATACCACCTGTCAGGTACATTTTTGTATGGACAAGATCCTCCCAAATTTTTGTTATAGCCCTGAGATAGTTTGTGTCCATCTCAATAGCAGCAATATCTGCCATTCCTGAGTACATATAAGTGGCTCTTACGGAATGTCCCACGGCTTTATCCTGATCGGTAACCTTCAGGTGGGCCTGACAATACTGTTCACCACCCGGTCCCCTGTAATCCAGGAAGAACCTGGCCATATCAAGATATTTCTTATCACCGGTTATCCTGTATAGCTTTACAAGGCCCATTTCAATAACCTGATGTCCGGGGTAAACCTTCAGCCTGTCCCAGCCAATATCCCTGATTACCAGGTCGGCTGATTTCAGGGCAATATCAAGGAGGGATCTCTTACCGGTAGCCTGGTAATGTGCAGCAGCCGCTTCATACAAATGACCGAGGTTATACAGTTCATGACTGAGTATTGAATCGTTAAGCCATCTTTTTTCATGAGCCCATTCATGAAGACCTTTTCCTCCATGCTTTTCAGCTATGGTCCTGTTGGTATACAAATAACCATCTTCTTCCTGTGCCAGGCCGATCTTGTATATAAGTGCATCCAGATATGCTTCCAGCTTTGAATCGGGAAGTGTCAGAAGCGAATAGCTCGCACCTTCAATTATCTTGAAAACATCTGAATCGTCAAAGGGATAAATAGTCTGGAAATCACCTTCTTCAAGGCCTGCAGCGATTTCAAAGTTCTTAACCCTGCCTGTGGTCTCACAATGATGGAAAGCTATTGGTATGGTTACATCAGCATTCTTCTTTACTCTTGGAGCCCAGAAATTGTCAGTTAATTGTACCGATGTAAAAGGCACCGGCATTATAGGATAGTCAATTTTGGCAGGTTCTTTTCTTGAACAACCTGTTGTTATAAGCAAAAAAGCTTCAAACAGCGCAAATAACCTGATAGTCTTTAACATAGAGGATAGATTGATCAGACAAATATTCCACTGTCCCTGTAACCTGGCCTGGCCCAGCTAAGAGCATGAGGCCCCGCATATCCGGCAAGCCTGTTTTCGAGATCTGCCCTGTCAACTGAGGCAAGCTCTTTCTTCCCGTATTTAAGGGCTATTTTGATATTCTCCTCAAGTGTTTTGATTCCGGTATGTCCTATCATAGCCGAATTTACATGTGCATCACTCCAGGAATAATCGAACAATTCCGATGTTTTGGCATCCTTACCCACAATATCCCTGAGCACTTTGATTGCAATTACTCCTACATTTTTCTCCTTTGCAGCCGGAATTGCAATACTTGCATAGCTGCGGTATTTTGTAGGATTTATGGCCATCATTGCGATATCAAAATCGAGATTCAAAAGCAAATCCCTTGATCGCTCAGCGCTATCCATACTTGAAAATCCGATAAACTTTGTGATGCCCTGTCTTTTCAGGTCAGCAATTTCTTTATATACTCCCTTTTCAAGATCAGCAACAGTATCCTTATCGCTTACTGCATGAATTAACAGAGCATCGAGATAATCGGTCTTCATGTTTTTGAGACTGGTTTCCACCATTTTTTTAACTCCTGCAGCATCCCTGTTGTCAATTTTGGTAATTATATGGATGTTTTTTCTGTATGGAGAAAGCACTTCCCCAAATCTCTCCTCGCTTCCAAGGGATTTCTTCACATCCCCGGTCTTTAAGTAGTTTGCTACAGTATATTCTGGGGCAGTATCAAACAGGTTTATTCCGCTGTCGATAGCTTTTTGCAGAAGCGGTTCCCATTCACCATCCGGATTTTTCAGGAACATGGAACCTCCACCAAATGAAAGAATAGTAACTGATAATCCTGTTTTTCCAAGAACCCTTTTTGGTATACCGGTGGTTTTCTCAAATGAACCAAAAGCTCCATTCCCAATCAGTGCAGATGCAGAAATAACTGCCACACCTTTAACTGAAGAAGAAATAAACTCACGTCGTGAATAGTTCTTTTTATTTTTCATGGTTTCGGTATTTCTATATCTTTCTAATAAATTCGCTTAATTACTTCGTAATGATCTTTACTCCCGTCAGAATATCTCCTTCAGTCTTTTTTGGATACTTTCCGGGAATATATTTCACATTAAGGTCTCTTTCATTCTTTTTTCCGGTGATTTCCAGTTCTGCATAATATAGCTCATTGAATTCATCAACAAGGTGCACTTCGATAAAAATAAGATACTTTCCTGCTGGAACAAGACTGGCAGGGCACTGAAGCTTAAGCTCAATATCCCCTGCTGATGGGGTAGCGGCTGTTACGGCGTCAAATTCCTCTTTGGAAACCTCATCCCATCTGGACTTGGAGGACCATTCAGAGCAGATCTCAGGCAGATTATATCCCCCGTAGGAAAGATATTCACTGAGAAATAAGGTCCTGACATAATTGCTGTCGGGAGTTTCCAGCCATATTGCCATCTGGCATGAAGGAACAAAGCTCTGAATATCTTTAAGATGGAATCTGAACTCAAATTTATGGTTTTTGCTTCCTGAAAAGCCGGCAAGCAATATTAATAACCCTATCAGTGTTATTTTTTTAACACAATAATATAATCGCTTCATGTCTAAGAACCTTTATTTTTATTAGTTACCCCTAAATCCCCCAGGGGGGACTTTAAAAACCTTCTTAATTTAAGCCCCCCTTGGGGGGTTTGGGGGTGAATTCATCAATTGATTAAATTTTCCTCAATAAGCTTCCCCAAATTACTATATTTTTTAAAAAGTGCTTCATATTTTGCTGCCCTTACAGGATCGGGTTTGTACTCCTTCTCATAACCTCCTCCCATAGCAGTCTGTGCAGCCGGAATATCTTTGTGTATTCCTGCCACTACCGAAGCAGCCATTGCGGCTCCCAGGGCACAGGTCTGATCAGAGGCTGCCACTCTGATTGGCATATTCAGTACATCTGCAACAATCTGCATTACAAAAGGATTCTTTTTTGCCACACCTCCAATAGCGATAACACCGTCAATGCGAATGCCTTCATTTATGAACCTTTCATTAATCATTCTTGAACCGAAAGCAGTAGCTTCAACAAGAGCTTTAAATATACGGGGTGCATCAGACCCAAGTGTAAGACTGGTAATAGCTCCTTTAAGCGACTGGTTAGCATCGGGTGTTCTTCTTCCATTCATCCAGTCGAGAGCAACAATTGCCGTTTCCTCCAGGGGAAGTGACTCAGCCTGCCGGCTAAGCTCCGCAATAATATTTTCAGATGTCTGTTCCCTAATCTTATTCCGGGTATTCTCGTCAAGCCATTTCATCTCTGCAACTATCTCTGTTACCGGCCACATAAGCAATTTGCTGAACCATGCATAAATGTCTCCAAACGCCGACTGACCGGCTTCAAGACCTATCATTCCCGGCACAATTGAACCGTCAACCTGTCCGCAGATGCCTGCAACAAGTTTATTGCCAACTTCTGCCGGGGGTGCGATTATCATGTCGCATGTGGAGGTTCCCATTACCTTTATAAGCTGGTAAGGTTTAATCTCACCACCGATTGCACCAATGTGTGCATCAAAGGAACCCGCTCCTACCTTAACACCTTCAGGCAAACCAAGCCTTTCAGCCCATTCGGAAGTAATAACTCCGGCAACAACATCACAGGTCCATGTATTCCTGTAAAGCCTGTCCCTGATGCCATCAAGCAAAGGATCCAGCTTTGAAAGAAACTGCTGATCAGGCAATCCGGAAAAATCTTCATGCCACATAGCTTTGTGGCCTGCAGCGCACCTGCTTCTTTTTATTTCAAGCGGATTGGTTTTCCCTGTAAGCAAAGCAGGTATCCAGTCGCAATGTTCTACCCATGAATAAGCATTCTTTCTTACATCGCTGTTGCTTCTTAAAACATGAAGGATCTTGGCCCAGAACCATTCGGATGAGTATATCCCTCCTTCGTATTTTGTGAAGTCGGTTCCGCCCCAGGTTCGGGCGAGCCTGTTTATCTCCTCAGCCTCCCTTACAGCTGTATGATCTTTCCAGAGAATGAACATAGCATCAGGATTACATTCAAATCCCTGCTTAAGTGAAAGAGGAGTACCATCCTTGTCCACTGCAATCGGGGTTGATCCCGTGGTATCAACTGATATTCCTGAAATATTGCTGATTACGTCAGGAGATAATCCCGAAACAGCTCCCCTTACTGATTGCTCAAGTCCTTCTATATAATCGGCAGGATGTTGCCGGAACTGGTTTTGGGATGGATCGCAGAACAAACCCTGCTTCCACCTGGGATATTCAAAAACTGATGATCCAATGATCCGGCCATTTTCAGTATCTGCCACAACGGAACGAACTGAATCGGTCCCATAATCAATGCCAATAACATATTTATTCGCCATATACAGTTATTTATTATTTAATCTGACCATAATATGCATCCTTCCCATGTTTCCGGTAATAGTGCTTATCAAGAAGTGTTTTTGATACCGGTTTCATTTTTCCGAGAAGGGAGGTATAAAATGCCATCCTGGCAATCTCTTCAAGTGCTATTGCATTATAAACTGCTGTTGTCACATCCTTTCCCCAGGCAAAAGGTCCGTGATTATAAACAAGTACAGCAGGCAATACCAGGGGATCGAGCTTTCCGAGTGTTTCCAGGATTACCTTACCGGTATTCAGTTCATAATCATTTTTGATTTCAGCCGGTTTCAGTTCCCTTGTGCATCTTACTTCACCAAAAAAATGATCAGCATGGGTTGTCCCCAGCGGAGGTATTGCCCTTCCGGACTGAGCCCAGGAAGTAGCAAATGAAGAGTGGGTATGCACAACACCACCGATATTTTTCCACTTGCTGTATAAATATAAATGTGTGGGAGCGTCGGTGGATGGTTTGTATTTTCCTTCAGCAATTTTACCGTCAGGATAAATCACAACCATATCTGCAGGTTTCATTGATTCATAACTGACTCCTGAGGGTTTTATGACAATGCAACCTGTCTCAGAATCACGTCCGCTTGCATTACCCCATGTATGAATCACAAGTCCTTCCCTCACAAGATCGAGGTTGGCTTCGAATACTTCTTCTTTTAACTTTTCCAGCATAATTATATTTTTTTCCTTTATTACCCCTATCCCGATAGCTATCGGGACCCCCAAGGGGGACTTTAAAACCTGCTTCTCCTTATCCCCCCTCTGGAGGATTGGGGATTGTTTATCAATTTACATCCAGGTCAAAGCTGAACCCGTTTTTGCTTAATTTCAAATATCTTTCCTCATTAAACATGTAATACCAGGCTCCTTTCTTTGAGGTAGCCTTTTCCTTTTCCTCAAGCTTTTCAAGGATTCCCATTGATAGTATCTTTTTTCTGAAATTTCTCTTGTCAATTTTTTTCTGCAAGATAGCTTCATAAAGCTCCTGAAGCTGAACCAGGGTGAATTTTTCAGGAAGCAATTCAAATCCGACAGGTCTTGTCTTGACAAGGTTCTGAAGATCGGCAAGGGCCTTTTTAACCATTTTCGGATGATCAAAAATAAGCTTTGGAAGATCATCAACTGATCTCCAGTGAGCACCGTTATCCTTTACCAGTTCTGAGTCGATCGCACTTATCCCTGTCAGCGCGTAGTAAGCAGTTGATATAACCCTTGCTCCCGGATCCCTTTCAGTATCACCATAAGTATGTGACTGGGTAAGAAAGACATTACTGATACCTGTCAGCTTTCTCAGCACCCTGCCGGCTGCCTCATCGAGGCTCTCCTTCTCCTTCACAAAACCACCTGCCAGAGACCATAATCCTTTTGCCGGCTCAAAACTTCTTTTTATCAGAAGAAGTTTCAGTATTTTTTTCTGTATATCATACCCATAGATAATACAGTCGACCGCGACAAGGTACTTTGGGTATTTCGAATAGTTTTTCATTTGTTATGAATTATAAATAATCCAATAGTTTCAGATAAATAGTTCGAGATTCTTCGCTTCGCTCAGAATGACAATTACTTAAAGAGTTTTTGGGGGGAGGAGCAGGTGG
>CALMJY010000036.1 GCA_937864815.1 uncultured Bacteroidota bacterium | reverse complement strand
TTTCCATATAAATTTGACCAGTACAAGGACAGACCAACTACACTATAGTTTTTTATTCCTTTCGGAAAAACAATTTGGGTATGATAACTTTGAAGATTTAATGTGTCATTTCTGGGTATTATCGATATCTTGACTTTTGCCTGTTCACCAGTAAACTGATATGGTAAAGACAGATATTCGTTATTTTTATTATTCTGTAAAAAGACAATAGTTGAAAGTAGTTTATATGTTTTATCTGGTGAAATTAAAGATAATACATTTGTCAAAGTAGTTGACAAACTGTTATAAGATTGTTTGATTAATTTGTCAAGTTCGACTAACTCTGGCTTTTTTACAATAAATTCATTATTAGTAACTGAGTATATTTCATAACATTCTTTCGATGCTATAATATCTTTTTTTAATTTAATAAGATCATTTCTTAATTTCTCTATGTCTGCAAGAGCTTTAGTATAATCACAAGTACTAGATGGATTCTCTAATTTATAAGAATTCAGTATTAGTTTATAAATTTCAAATACTAAGATATCAATTCTCATAGCTAGTGAATAGATTGTATCCTGCAAAATTTTTACATTTTCATTTGCATTTTTCATTTCCAATGGGATGTGTTCCGTTCTTAAAATTTTATCTTTTCCAGCATCAAAGGCGCTTCTTGGACTTATTCCTGAAATTACTTTTGATATGGCATCTAGATTAAAATTTCCGAAAGCTGGCGTCTGTTGGGGTTTACTCAGAATTGTATCAACTGTTGTAAGTGATACTTCAAATAAATTTAAATTTATATTACTAATCTTTATTTGATAGTATCCACTTTTTTTAATGTTTTTTATATTGAGTTTATTAATAACCCTTTTTGTAAAATCAATCTCAATTGTTTCTGGTGTTTCTTGTGCTGATCCCACAGTAAATAAACCCCAGCAAATGATTAAAATTAAAATTATTTCTTTCATAAGGTTCATTGTTTTTTAATAACAAAATCTTTCATTTTAAGAAAAAAGCAAATTGTAAGTCCTTTAACTTTTAAATGGGTCAATGGTGCAGCCAATCTTGTTGAATTAATCTACGATGAAAGACATTTTAATACTTTTTTCCTTTGCTTAGAATAGGCAAAGGAAAATAAAACAAACAGCAGGAATTCGGTCAAAGTGAAAACCAAAGTTTGTGCAGAAAACTCAGGGTGAGAAAAATACTCAATTAAAGTAAGGATAAAAAGAACCAGAGACATCGAGGCAAGAGTCCTGTACATATTCATTGCCTCAAAAATGATTTCAAGTTTAAGGTTGTCTTTTGATTTTTGGATGTAATCTTTAGAATTGAGGGGTTTTATTAAAGATGATTTTAATAAGATAGTTTCAATAATCAACGAACCGATTCTGCTTAAAACCAGCCCTGTAAAATATATTATTACTATCTCTTCCAGAACAGTTATTCTATCCATTAAAACTTCTGAATAGGAAGTTGTGTAGTTTAATATTATTACAAATAAGAATCCGGGGAATAGGTAATTGAATAAATTATAGGAAGATAACTTGTCAATGATATCTTTTATTTGCATGGCATGTCTGCTTAAACATTGACTCAGTCAAAGTTACGAGATAAATACTATATAAGTCAAATTTATTTTTGTTTATATCCATTTGACCAATTGTACTTTTGAGGGATGTAATTACAATAATTGTTACCGCTGCCACTTCCTGGATGGTCCTGACATAATAAAAACAGACATTGATACAGTATATTCAGGGAAGATACTGGTTGCTCATTCCTGAAAATAAATTTGACTTGTATGTCATTCTCGCTTAACTTTGTTTATGTCAGCTGGTTTCAGCTGGCAGAAAAGATTGGGAATCTGTGTTGCATCCAGGGTAATAGTTATTTTGTAAATTCCATCTTCTGATGCCAAGTATTATTGAAGGTTACAATTACGACATTTTCATCAGCTATCGTCAGAAGGACAATAAAGGTGACCGGTGGGTAAGTGAATTTGTTGATGCCCTCAAGACCGAGCTTGATGCTACCTTCAAAGACGATATTTCCATCTACTTCGATGAAAATCCTCATGATGGGCTGCTTGAGACCGATGATGTTGACCTATCGCTGAAAGAGAAGCTGAAATGTGTAGTATTTATCCCAATAATCTCACGTACTTTCTGCGATCCGAAAGCGTTTGCATGGAAGCATGAATTTCTTGCATTTATTGATCTGGCATCATCTGACAAAATAGGTCTCAAGGTCTCTCTGCCCAATGGAAACGTTGCCACAAGAGTGCTACCTGTAAGGATTTATGAACTCGATCCGGCAGATATTCAGATGTGCGAAGCAGCCATCGGAAGTAGCCTGCGGGGTGTTGATTTCATATATAAATCTCCCGGAGTGAACAGACCTCTTCTGCGCAATGAGGACAATCCAAAAGATAACCTGAATAAGACCTACTACCGCGACCAGGTCAATAAAGTGGCAAATGCAATTGACGGCATATTGAAAGGACTTCATCGTGATATAATTAATAAGGAAGAAAGAATGGATGAAGCTTTTTCAGATGATCATATATCCAAAACTAAAGATTCCAGCTTAATTGAGAGAATATTTTTCAGCCAAAACAGAAAAAGGTATTCCAGGATTCTCATTTCTTCCACTTTATTCCTGATTGGTTTGCTGTTAGTGTTCAGACTAATATATCTCCCCTATTACGGAAACACTGTAGCCATTCTCCCTTTTGCAATAAATAAAGATTCCAGTCTGACTGCAATTGGCGATACTCTGATGGTGGATATGTATAACCAACTCAGGGGAGCAAGAGGCATTACAGTGAGATCTATCCTGGTATCCTTCAAATACAGGAATACCACAATGCGTTTCCAGGAACTCAGGAAAGAATTAAGAGCTAACTACCTAATATTCGGGTCATTAACTCCTGTTTCCGGTAAATTGAAAATCACTATTGAACTGGTCAAAGCCAGGAATAATACAGCTCGTTTTTCCAGAGATTACAGAAAGGAAAAATATGAGATTTATTTACTGGGAAAAGAGATCGCATTGAACATTTCCGACGAACTTAATTCCTGGCACGATGATGCAGAGAAAATCAAAAAAACTGAAATATCGACCAGCAAGCCATATGCATATCTAAATACAAAGGCCGGGAACTCTATTTCAGATAATACCTGGTTCTATTATCAGTATGGCAACAAGTATATGGATTCATCAAGTTTCCAGCAGGCAATAAGCAGATATGATGATGCAATAAAACTCGACCCTCTATATGCCCTTGCCTACGCGAAAAGATCAATAGCGCGTTCGAGGGGTTTCTACGCCAGACAGCTTGATTCCACTCATATTGAAAAAAGTCTTGATGATATTAAGACAGCCCAAAAAATTGACAGTACAATAGCTGAAATTCAAAATGCTCTAGGATTCTACTATTATTACTGTAAAAAGAAGCCTGAAACTGCCATTCAATATTTCCAAAATGCTGCAGAACTAGAACCTGGAAACTATGAGCCTCTGTTCTACCTGGCAGTTGTTTACCGAAGATTGGGAGAGTGGGCAAAATCGCAGGAACTTATAAACAGGGTAGTAAAATTTGATCTTTCGGATGCGTTATACCTTACCAATATTGGTCTGTCATATACTTATCTCCATAAGTACGACTCTGCCCTCATTTTTCATCAAAAAGCAATAGATGCCATGCCTCAGTGGCCGGCTCCGTATAAGAATATGATTGAAACCATTTTACTGAATAACGGAAATGTTCATGATGCAAAGAATATAATTGAGATGGCAATTATTAAGACCAATGAGAATATGAGTGAGCAAAAGATAATGCTGAGCATTTATGAAGGGAACTACCTGGAAGCTATGGAAATAGCGAGGCAGACAGATAAAAGATATTTTAAGGCAATTGGCAGCAAATATATTTTAATGGCATTGATAAGCAGTTACCTGAACAGACCAGGAGATGCAGTAAAATACTATGACACATCTCTTGTTGTTCTGAAAAATGATCTTCTTAAAGAGCCTGATAATGAAAATACGAGGGGATATATAGGAATTGCCCTGGCCGGAAAGGGGAATAAAGTAGAAGCTGTGACAGAGGGGCTGAATGCTGTTAAAATGGCAGGGCAGGACGGATTGAGTTCAGGCGATATGAAAATAAATATGGCAATCATATTCGTACTGGTAGGGGATTATGAGAATGCAATAAAACTTGTGGAGGAGCTGCTCGAAAAACCATCTAATCTTTCAGCAGAACTTTTAAAGATTGACCCGGTATGGAAACCACTTGCATCTGTACCGGAATTTCATTCATTGATCAGTAAATATTCTAGAAATTAAAAGCATCAGGACAGACAGGCCTGTCAATATTGTTTAACCTTAATACTTAAAGTTATGCCACCAAAACCACCTTATTGCAAAAACTCTTCTGAATATCCAATGCATCCAGAATGCGCTGCAGCAATGATAAAAACAGCCTATGAAAAAAGCTGTAAGGACTCTGCTGATGCAACTGCCATATTTTTCAACGAAATAGCAGCTGCCCAGCAAAATTATATTAAAGCATTAAAGAAAATTCTTCCGTCGGAATGGGATGAACCTAAGTATCCTTTAGATAAATAAACTAGGTGTTATCTAACACATTCCTTTTATTTACTTACATTTTAATTTCTCCTTCTCAAAGGAAAATGACAAAAATTTATTCCGGCCTGTCTGTTTTTGTTATGTAATTATTTAAAATGAAAGGAAAGAATATAGTTTTAGTAGGCATCAAAAATACTGAGAACCTGGGGATTGGTTACCTGGCCTCCGTTCTTAATTCAGCTGGCTATAATGTGAGAATCTATTGTCATAATGACTTCAACGATGAGATTCTTGAAGTATTAAGAGAAGAGGATCCTGTAATTGTAGGTTTTTCTGTAGTCTACCAGTATTATATTGACACATTTATTAACCTCGTTAAATTCCTCAGGGAACAAGGAATAGCTGCCCATTTTACTGCAGGAGGTCATTATCCCAGTCTTAAATACAGGGAGCTGTTCAGCTTCACAAATGCCCTGGATTCGATTGTCAGGTTTGAAGGGGAGTACACACTCCTTGAGCTTGCGGATTGTATAAGTTCAGGAAGAGACTGGAGGCATATAAAAGGAATTGCATTTAAGTGCGGTGATGAAATCATCACAAATCCATTGCGCACATTTGAGAAAGATCTTGACAAATTTCCTTTCCCTGTCCGTCCGCCTCTGAGAGATTATGGTTTCGGCAAGAAATTCGCAACCATAATCGCAGGCCGGGGTTGCATCCATAGTTGCTCATTCTGTAATCTTAGGGAATTTTACCGACAGTCAAAGGGCCCTTACAAAAGAATCAGGCGACCTGAGATGGTTGTTAAAGAAATGGATTATCTGTATAAGGAGAATCGATGTTCAGTATTCCTCTTTGAGGATGACGATTTCCCGGTTAAAACCTCATATGGATCTGAATGGATAAAAGAATTCTGCAAAGAGTTATCGCAGAAAGGCCTAAGCGACAAAATACTGTGGAAAATAAACTGCCGTGCCGATGAAATTGAAGAGGATCTTTTTGCCCTTATGAAAAGCAATGGATTATATATGGTATTTATAGGAATTGATGATGGCACCAATGAGGGGCTGCGGAGTCTGAACAAACATATTACAGTTGATAAAAACCTGGAAGGGATCAGTATTCTGAAGAAATTTGGAATTGGATTTGACTATGGTTTTATGCTCTTCCAGCCTGTGACAACTTTCAGTACCCTGGGCAAAAACCTTGACTTCCTGCTCCAGCTTTGTCATGACGGTTACAACACTGTCATGTTCAATAAACTCAGGCCCTATTATGAGACAAGAGTTGAAAAAGAACTTGTCGAGGCAGGGAGAATGAAAGGATTACCCGGATATTTCGACTATGATTTCATTGAGGAATCAATGAATGATTACTATAACTTCATTACAGATTGTTTTATGGATTGGCTGAGGGACACAGAAGGAGTTGTAAATCTTTCGCGGTGGGCAAGGATTTACTGCCTCGTTTACAATCACTATAACAGGGTAACTGATGAGGTATTGAAAACTGAGAAAGAGATTTCAGACTTTATAGCAGAAAGCAATCATTTCATTCTTGATTCGATGAAAGAATTATCAGCAGTATTTGAATCGGGACAGTATATTTCCGATAAGAGATTACTTAAAAGATTCAGGATAAAAATAAAATCAAGACAAAGTTATTTCGTAAAACAGATTAACGATTCAGTAAGTAAGCTATTCAGTATTTATAATTACATGGATCTTGAGTCACTGTATAATCTTGTGAAATATGCAACACCCGGATTCAGTTATAATAAATAAAGATACCTCCACAGATAAAGTGGAGAATAAAAGGGAAATAAGTCATCCCATGTTTCATGTGAAAATGAGGTCCCTCTATAAAGTGCCAGACTAAAAATCATAAATGAAACTGTGTCAGGAATCCGCTTTCCATTCTTGGAATAAGTTCACATAATAGCATTCTTTAATAAAACATTTACCTTTATGTTATTATTCTGTTTAGCAGTCATCATTTTAAAAATCTTATATGAACCGAAGAAACTTTATTCAAACAGCCTCTTTAACGGCCTCAGCCCTCTGGTTATCAGGTAATTTGTATTCAGAATCAGCAGGGAAAACAAAAAAGAAACTATTTGTGGGAGCACATGTATGGGTCTATGCTGCCTCCCAGCCTGGTTATGATGTATCACCAATTCTGGATCAGATATTTTCCGATATGGCATATGCCGGATTCGATGGCGTAGAACTTATGGAGAAGCCCCTGAGGAGCGCTGATTATACAAAACAGATTAAAGAACTGATTGAAAAACACAAAATCAAATTACTGGGGACTTCTTTTGGCGATGATATGTGGGATAAGAACAAGTACAACCAGATAGTAGAGGATGTTGACCTGATTCTTACAAATATGGCTTCTGTCGGAGGCAGGACATTCGGTGTTTCTGTCGGAAAGCCTTCCGGAAGGAAAAAGACTGAGGAGGATTTTGATAACCAGGCAAGCCTGCTGAAAAAGCTGATATCAATATGTGAGAAGAAAGGGATCGTTCTCAATCTTCATAACCATACATATGAGGTTGAAAACAATATGCATGACCTTAAAGGAACTCTCAAAAGGATACCCGGTATCGGACTGGGTCCCGATCTCAACTGGCTCCTCCGGGGTGGAGTCGATCCTGTAGCATTCCTGAAAGAATACGGGAATAAGATAGTATTCCTGCATCTCCGCGACCAGCTCAGTAACGGGAAATGGCCCGAATCACTGGGTGAAGGTGATGTCGATTTTAGCAAAATTGCATCTGTCCTGAAGGATATAGACTTCAAAAGCGATGTTGTAATTGAACTGGCCCATGAAAGCGGTTTCTCTCCTACCAGACCATTAAGGGAAAGTCTGAAGTTGAGCCGGGAACATCTGAAGAAAACAATGAATATCTAGAAAGAAAAAGAGTCCACTTACTTCGATGCCTGTAGTTTTATAAAATTCAGAACCTCCTCAGTGTCTTTTTCAGCATTTACCGTTTCATTCTTGTAGATGATCTTCCGGTCTTTACCTATAATGAAAGTCCATCTTTTCGCAGTAACTCCGCGTACAAGGTCAAATTCGGTTCCCCCTACAGTACGCTTAATGGCTCCTCCCTCTGAAAGTGGTACTCCGAATGCTTTGGCTATGTCACCCTTTTCATCAGACAAAAGAGTGAAATTGAGATTCTCAGCCTGTTTGAACAACTTTAATCCTTCTACCTTGTCGCCGCTGATTCCCACAACTTCAACGTCTGCTGAAATGAGTTCTTCCCTGTGATCACGGTAAGAACATGCCTGTTTGGTACATCCTCCTGTCATTGCTGCAGGATAGAAATAAACTACAACATATTTCTTCCCGAGGAATTTACTGATGTCCCATGTTGAACCATCATCCGCGGAGGCTTTAAATACAGGTGCTTCATCTCCTACTGATAATCCCTGCTGACCTGACATTACACCAGATACAAGGATAAGAAATGTAAATATGTATAGAACTGTTTTCATTTCATTGTCTTTTAAATTGTATATCACAAAGATACAAATTATCAGTGACAGGATTACGGAGATATTCTAATTCCGTGGAGGTACAAGGTCAAACTCATCCAGCTTCTTCACCCTTCTCCGGAATTGCTCTTCTGTACTGAATTTGGCATTCAGGAAGTTCTTTAAAATCTCCTCAGCAACACTCTTTCCGATGATCTGGGCTCCTATGCAAAGTACATTAACATTATCGTGTTCAACACACTGGTGAGCTGAATATGTATCATGGCATAAGGCTGCCCTTATCCCCTGTATCTTATTGCAGGCTATTGCCGCACCGACACCGGTACCGCAAACCATAATTCCCCGGTCAGCTTTCCCTTTAATTATCTCATCAGCCAGAAGGATGGCTATGTCAGGAAAATCTACAGGTTCAGGATTAAATGATCCGACATCCTTAACACTGTAATTCCACGATTGCAATACCTTCATCAACGGACCTTTAAGCGGAAATCCTGCATGATCGCTTCCAATAACAAGTTTTAAAGGCGATGCTGATCCTGCTTTAAATTCCTTCTCATAATTAACATTTGTCGATTCAATTGTTATTCCATCGGAAGGTACCACCAGTAAAGAGGTGGACAATAGTCCTGCTTTTTTGAGAAATTCCCTTTTTTTCATAGTGTTATAGTATTATAAGTCTTTTCGCATTCAGATCATTCAAAATATATCAGGTTCTGCTATTAATGAATGGGGTGTATCTGTCTTCCATGCTTCTGTTTTTCTGCTCCCATTATCATCTGATTAGATTTATGCTGCAAATTGCAGGCTATTGAAATGAATTCTTTTTGTCATTGTTTGATTTTATATAATCTTTTGGAGAGACGCCGAAATACTCTCTGAAACATCTGGTAAAATAAGATGGACTGGAGAACCCAACACTATTTGCTATTTGAGTAATATTCCCGGTTTTATTACCAAGAAGAATGGCAGCTTTTTCCAGTCTGATGTTCCTTAAAAATATAACCGGAGGAACACCTGTCAAAACCTTCAGCTTCCTGAATAGATGCATGCGGCTTATACCCAGATTATTCTGAAGAGCCGTTACATCAAAATCAAAATCATTTAAATTACTGTTAATAATTGACATAACTTTCCCCATAAATTTATCATCAATCGATACAGATCCACCTTCTGGTTGAAAAAGAGTTCTGAAGTTCCGGTATTTCATCATAAGTTTTTCCCTCTGAATAAGCAGGTTAGAGATACGGACTTTCAATTCAGACATGTTAAAAGGTTTTGTTATATAATCATCTGACCCTGATTTCAATCCTGAAATTTTATCTTCAACAGAGGCTCTTGCTGTGAGAATAATAATTGGAATATGACTTGTGGTTTCATCATTTTTAATTTTCTCACAGATATCAATCCCATCCATATCAGGCAATCTGAGATCTGTGATTATTAAATCAGGCATTGATGTCATGCAGAGTTTAAGCCCTGTACTCCCGTTTTCGGCATCATAAACCTCAAACTCATTCTCAAGGTCTGATTTTATGAACTTCCTTAAATCATTGTTATCCTCAATTACAAGTATTCGTTTCTTTTCATTTTTACCTCCTGAAGCTAAAATATCAGTCCTTGTATCTTTCCACTTCCATGAAGATTCAATATTGCCAATTCTTTCCTCAGGGTCGACTAATAAATATTCCTCACTTTTCAGGTGTTTCACCCCTAATGGAATTGTAACGCTGAATTCAGATCCTCTGCCAGGTTCACTTTTCACATCTATGTTCCCCTTATGAAGCGATATAAGCTCCTTAACCAGCGATAGTCCAATGCCTGTACCTTCATGAATATCATGGCTGGATTTTTCGATCCGATAAAAGCGTTCAAATATCTTATCAAGATGCTCACTATTTATTCCTTCTCCTGTATCCTTAACCGTAAATCTTAAAACCGGGGAATCATTCTTTGTATCTGCATTCAAAATTTCCGAGTCGAATGAAACAACTCCTCCCTCTTCAGTATACTTAAATGCATTTGAGAGGATATTTGCAATAATCTTTTCCAGTTTGTCTCTGTCAAAAAGGACAAAAAAAGTTTTATCGGGAAGTTCTACCAGATATCTTATCTTTTTACTTTCAGCATATGATACAAACTCATAAACAAGCATTTTAAGAAATAACGTCAGATCCGATTCCGATAACATGATTTTCATTTTACCGGCATCCAGCCTTGAAATGTCAAGCATTTGTCCCACCAGCTGCATTATTCTCTGACCGTTCCGTTTCATCATATCTATAAGGTCGTCACCTTTTTTTCCGGGATTGTATCCTGAAACCAGCTTATCAAGAGGTCCCAGTATCAGCGCAAGAGGAGTCCTGATTTCATGTGAAATATTTGTAAAAAACTTGGTTTTAAGCCTGTCCATTTCTTCCAACTGCCTGTTCTTCAAAATCAGCTCTTCATTTCGAAGTTGTACCTCAGCTTCAAGCCTGGCTTTCGCCAGACTAAGATTACTTATCCTGTATCTGATGTATAAAACCAGGAGTGTTGCTGAAATCAAAGCATAAAAAAAGTAAGCAACCCATGTCCTGTAAAATGGCGCCCGAATAATAATTTCGAGTGCAATGCCCTCTTTATTCCATATCCTGTCATTATTTGACCCGGTTACCCAGAATATATATTTTCCTGGTTGCATATTCTTATACTCGGCCCGGTTAACTGTTCCGGAGTAAACAGTATCTATATCGATACCGGACATTTTATATTTAAATTGATTGTCCCATGGTTCAAGATAATTCAATGAAGCAAATTCAATTATGAAACTGCTTTTCACATATTTCAGAACAATTCTATTCAGCTTATCCTGGCTTTTTTCATATGGCAAGACTCCATTGATTCTTTCCCCGTTAACCATTACTCCTGTTATAAAGACCGGGGGTATAACATCATTAAAGGGAATTTCCCTTTTGAAAATATAAAGTCTGTTTTCATTAACATAAAATATATTGCCTGAACTTATCTGGGCACCATGTATATCAAACTGAAGTTTAGGAGTTTTGATATTCCTTATGCTACCCGAATCATAGTTATAAACTGAAATACCAGAGTTGTTTGAAATCCAGAGTCTGTCATCAATATCAATGAACAAATTGAGAAAATATGTTATCCTCATTTCCCCGGGTAATTCAACAGGGACAAACTTATCGCTGGCCCTGTCAAACAGGAATAATCCTTTGATGTTATTTAAAACCCAGATCCGGCCTTTTTTGTCTTCTTTTACATTTATATAACTGCTCCCGTCGGGATAACCATCTTTCCTGAATCCGGTGAAATTGGTTACTGTATGATCATCCATCTTCAACCTGTGGAGATAATCATAGCCCAGGAACCAGAGATAACCTTCGCTGTCAATATGAAAGTCTGCTAACCATTGTAAATCCTTGTTTTTAAAAAGGTCTTTATATCCATAGGAAGATTCGAATCTTCGTGTTTTCAGGGAGTAGATATAGAATCCGTCAATGATTGATCCAAACCATAAATTCCCGTCTTTATCCTCCTGCATAACCCTGTATACACCGAATGGATATATATGGTGGGTTGCATCAGGCGGATATATAGTAAATCTCGTATTCTCAGGATTGTATCTTGCTGTTCTACCGCTCCTTGCAGCGAACCATATGTTCCCTTCCGAGTCTTCATTAACCATGCTGACCAAAGAGTCTCCATCAGGTAATTTGAATTTACCGAGCTTAAAAGATGAATTGGGATCAAAGTGCCTGATCGTAAAAATTCCATTATTGAACATAAACCAGATGTTGTTCTTCCGGTCTTCAATAATTTTCTGCATATTTCCCTGCGAGGCCCAGGTAGAATTCTGAATCGGCACAATATGAAAAGGGAGATTCCTGGTAACAAGCCTGTAAAGATTATTCCTGACACAGGCAAACCAGAAAGACTCTTCGCTATCCATAACACACTGATATACAATGAAATTAGGAACTCTATACAGACTCAGGATGGAGGATGATTCATTAAATCTGAATACAAGCCCTAGTGATTTATCAACAAACCAGATATTGCGATCAGATGTATAAAACGCATCTGTTATTTCATATGGTGTATCCGGGAATTTCCAGATACTTGGGAATGAATAATTAAATTCATAATTTCTTATATCATCGGAAAACGGCTCATAACGAGAAAATGCCCTGTCGCTGAAAGCCCAGATGGCACCATCCGGATCACACAAAATTGCCGTTACGGCAAAAGCTTTCCCATTTTTGGCAAGGTCTGGCCTGAGATTTATCTTTTCCGGCCTTTCCCGGTTTTTATCCCATCTGTATAAGCCCCCTTTGTTTGTACCAAAGTAAATTACTCCTTCATTGCTCTCTGTGATGCAATTAATATTATAATCCTGTTCTTTGGTATCCCCTTTAACAGGAAATACCTTTAAAAAAGAGGTATCAGACCGATCATACTTATAAATGCCACTTCTTGTTGCAATCCAGATATTCTCTTCCTGATCACACAAAAAAAGGTTTGATTGGTCCATATATACAGCATCCGATTTCTGCCATTTTAATGAATCAAGTTTGTATTCAGTAAATTCACCTGTAATTTTATTCAGTGAATAAAAGTGCCTGTTAGTCATTATCCATAATATGCCCTTCGTATCCTGATGGATATGCCTTATTAAATTACTGCCACCCGCAATCCCCGATGAATCGGGTTGATATGATCTGAATGTTCCGGTTTTCTGATCAAGACAGTTAAGTGCAGATGTTGTACCTGCCCATATATATCCCCCGGAATCTTCATAAAGACAGGTAACAATATTCCCTTTAAATCCTTTATTATCTGATTCACTGATTCTATATTCAAGATAATTCTTCCCATCGAATCTGTAAAGTCCTGTTTCTGTACCCGACCAGATAAATCCATTTTTGTCTGTCATGACACAGGTTGATGTTTCATTTGCTTCGCCGTTTTTCACGGGAAAATTATCAAACCTGCAGTTAGGGGGTTGAAACTGAACTTCAAGTTGTATCTGACAGTATAAATCACTTCCAAAAAAGAAAAATAATAATACAAGAGTGATTATCTGAGTCAGTTTAGCCATTATTCCCGGATAAAATATTTCACTTAAAAATCTGATCTATTCTGAAAATTCATGGGTAATTGTTACAAATGTTATAGTATATGTTACATATGGGATAGAACCAAGTAAATGCAAGACCTAATATTGATCTGACGATAAGTTACAATATTTCTTTCAAAAACAATTAATTATTATCATTATGAGAAAGTTTTTCTTGATCTTTTCAGTGGCAATGTTAAGTTTAATATTGTCATGTTCCAGGGAAGAAAGCAATGGTCTTATGAATAATTCAATTTCTTCCTTTGAAAACTTTGCTGTGTATAATGCACCAGTATTCACAGTGCCACCAAGTGGTGGTGATGATACTGATGAACTTCTTCAGGCCTTTGCCGATGCACAGGCTGCAGGGCCCGGGGCAATTGTACAACTTACTGAAGGCACCTTTATTATCTCATCAATTGAAATCCATGATTTTATTGGCTCTTTCAGGGGGAAAGGGAAAGATAAGACGATTGTTCTTGCCGCTCCTGATCTGCCATGCAAGGAATCTTTTGATGATAAAAATACTACCTCCCACCTCCTGAAATTCATTGGTGGCGATGTGGTGATAGCAAACATGACACTTAAAATACCAGATGGATTTGCCTGTGCAACTGAAACATCATATGGAGGACGTGATCTGGTAACAATTCTATCCCTCTCAGATTTTTCAGACGCCTATCGTCCGGAAAAAAGATTTATCAAGGCCCTTGTAGATGATGTTCATTTTATCGGAGGCTTTGATGATGGAACAGGTGGATCCGGAGACTATAATGTTACATTAGGAATTTGGGCAGGAGGAGACTTTTGGTATTTTATTGAAGGTAATGATTATCCTTTTTCCCGTCAAAATATATGTATAAGGAACTCCGAATTTGAAAACTTGCTTGGAGCATGTGAAGTGTGTAATATGGGATCTGAAGGAATATCTGATTTCAGCAATAATTTCTGCCATGATCTGATACTGGGATTTTATTCAGGTTTTAACTATGGATCAAATTTATCATTCAGGAATAACAAGTTTGTCAATAACAGCTGGCTGGACTTATGGCTTGACGATGATGACTGGGGAGTCTACATGTATACTGAAAGAACCAAAAGGACGGTTTACGAAATCACAGGTAATACATTCAGCCCTGCAAATGGTGCCATAGCAATCAATATGTTAGACTGGAAATTTGTAGTATATCCGGAAATGAACCTTCCTCCAATGTTATTTAAAATAAGCAATAATCTTTTCAACCTGAATCCCGACTGCATAGGTATTCTGGCGCAAAACACACAGGATGCGGTCATAAAAAATAACAAGTTCAGAGGTTCATGCAATACAGGTATTCTGGCTGAGGGTATAGTGATAACTGATTGGGGGGGAGTTGAACATCCGGCAGTTTATGCGAATAACATCCTGATGCTTGGTAACAACATGTCAGGACTAACAAGTTCTGTGGCTAATATTGTTCTGGCAGAAAAAACCAGTAATTGCACCGTTGCAGGTGGTAATAATAGCGGGAACGTAATTGACAATGGTGTAAATAATAAAATTACAGGACCTAAAAAAATCAAATCTCAACTACATCTTGGAGGTACAATAAGGGACAACTACAGAATGCACAGAAAAAAATAATCAGGACAGCACTATTTCAATCGTTGTGGTTTAGATTTTGCGGGCCTTTTTATAAGGGCCCGCTTTTTTTTCCTGGAATTTTTTATGTGCCATCTGACATACGTAAATAATTTGTAATTTACAATTCAATATTAAATCTGACTATATGAAAAAAGTACTTCTTCCTGTAATATTTCTGGCAATAATCCTGATGTCAGCTTCAAAAAAAGAAAAGCATCATGGAAAGTTCACCGAGGACTTTAAAAAATCACTTCCCAAATACTTCAATGTGAATTTCAGGAAAACCGGAACCGATGACCGCTATGTTTTCGGTGTTGAATCAAAAAGCGAACCTGCAACAAAAATCGCTCTTTACAAAATCGATCCGAATGATCCTGCAGGCGCAGGCAGGGGACCTGAAATAATTTCAAAGAATTATACCCACTTTGGTACTTATGCAGCAAGGCTTAAAGTGCCTGATATCAGAAAAACACAGCCCAACACCGGTGCCGTGGTAGGATACTTTACCTATCACATGGACAGTGTTCCGGGATTAAGCGAAATTGACTGGGAATGGCTTATTGCGGATCCCGAAATAATATACATCGGCACCTGGACAGGCCCAAGGGGTAACCTGCAGAGAATTGGCCGTTCTCTTAACCTTGCGAAAGGTGAGATCTATAACACCTCTTACCGGGAAACGAGGAATGGTGAACGAAAAAAGCTGGAAGGTCTCCAGAACCAGCCGGAAACAATTCCTGCACTTGAAGGCTATGATGCATCAAAACAATTTTACACCTATGGATTCGACTGGTACCCTGAAAGAATAAGGTGGTGGATGATAAATCCTGAGACTGCGGATACAATTGTTCTGTGGGATTACCAGGGCAGCCAGCTGGGTATACCTCAGAACCATACACAATACAGACTGAACTTCTGGCATACCAATAACTGGCCGGTGGAAGGAAATCCAAACTCGATTGAAAAACCGCTTGACAGGTATGAACTTGAAATCGACTGGATGTCATATAAGCCATTTAAATAATAAATTCTCTAACCTAAAGCAAGGAGTGGTGGCACGGTACCTGGTGCCGCGGGCTCAGGTATATAAATGCTGCCCAGATAATGCCCTATACCCTCGACTGGGCCTGGAGTGCCGACTCTCTTTCAGAGGTCCATTTCAATCTCAGGAACAGCTATGCTCCTGTCGCCCTTTTCGATAAAGACTATGACGATATGGGCATCGATGTTCTGAGAAAAAAGCAATATCCGGAACTGAAATCAGGAACAACTGAAACACGTACCCTTGTGCTTTACAATGACTGTTATACAGATGAAAATGTGCAGGTTGAGGTACGTCTTGAGAGCCAGGGAAAGCTTCTTGCAAACGATATCAGGGATTTAAAACTAACCCTTGGTGAACATCTTGATTTCAGGTGTGAATTTATGGTCACTGCGACCGGTTACGGCAAAATCGATTTGGTACTTATTACACGTAAGAATGGAAAACTCACGTTCAGGGAAGTTATAGCATTCAAGGTTGTTCCGGGTGCTGAAAAGACAGAGCAGAGAAAAACTTACCTTAAAATACTCTGACTTTATTCTCTGTATAATTACCGTTGGTTCATTACCGTTGGCTTCAGCCAACGGTCTTAGACCAGGGAACTAACAGGGCTTTAGCCCCTTTTCACTTCACCAGGTAAACAATCAGCCAGTCGCCATGCCTGATATAAAGTTTACCGTTTCTGATCACCGGGTGAGCCCAGAATGGCCCTTCTCCTTTTGTGATCTGGAATTCACTCACAACATCCAGCTTTTCAGGATTCGGATGTGCCATTGCAACATGTCCTGATTTCTCCTCGTACAAGTATAACATACCGTCGGCACTTACTATCGAGCCTCTGCTATACCATTTGGCCGTCCATAGTGTTTTTCCTGTATTCCAGTCAACACATCCCCATGAATCATTTGGCTGAGCCTGGTGAGTTGACCCAAAAATGTAATCGCCCAGAAGGACCACTCCTCCAAGCTGCGGATCAAAATTCCTGTTCTCCCATACTTTCGTAACAGAATTTCCATCCTGAGATAGTTTCAGTTTCAGTGCAACCCAGTTATATCCATTGGCAATAAAGATATTACCATCCCGGAAAGTTGGTGTGCCTGCATGGTTTTTATATCCCCGCTCTGGTCCGGCATTGATACTTACATAATCCACTTTCCAAAGGATCTTACCATCCCTGGCGTTGACAGCAAATATGTTGGTGCCCATTACAGTTATTATCATCTTCTTCCCGGCATATTCAATCAGTTTTGGATTAACATACTGGGGAATGGTTTCAATGGGATCTGCTTCCCAAACTATCTTCCCGTCTGATATATTGAATGCCACCAGTGAAGCTTTTTTGCCCCCTGGTGAAGCAATAACCATGTTGTCAACAACTAACGGTGATTCCGAAATACCAAACATTATTGGTTTACTTTCATATAAATCATAATGATTTTTCGACCATTTAATCTTTCCGTTCGAACCCACACATACTATATCTCCGCTTCCGCTGATCAGGAAAATATTACCATTATAAAATGTCGGAGTACATCTGGTTCCGTCATGATTTTTCATCCAGGCTTTCCCGTAAATAACTTCCCACTTCTTTTTCCCGTCAGGCGTAAGGGCCACAAGTACATCATTGGTATCTTTCCTGCCTGTAACATATATTGCATCATCAGTTAAAGTGGGTGATGAAAAGCCATATCCCATTCCTTCCGCTTCCCACAGAAGATTTGGTCCTCCGTCGGGCCATTTCTTTAGTAATCCGGCTTCGTTATATATCCCGGTACGTCCCGGACCGCGCCATTCATAAAGCTGCCCGGTAACAGCATTCACAATTAAGAAAAGTACAAAAAACGATAACTGGTATTTCCGGAATGGTCTGAAATTTGTTTTCATCTTAAATCATATTTTGATTTGTTACTAAGATAAATTTAATTATGAAATTTGCTTCTAATCCATTTTGTTATTAGCTTAACAGATAATGTCATGAAAATTAACAATTTTGACTGTCATTTGTTTTTCGTAAATATAAGCTTCCCAGGTATGAAAACCATCAGCAGTTTCAGTGTCTCATTATTGTGCCTTTTTATTCTGCATTCAATCACTACAGTGAATCTCCATGGTCAGAAAACCAAGGCAACTCCTGACCTGGACCGGATTGTTGAAAAATTCCTTGAAGAAAATAATGGACAGTGGCATGATATGAATGTTCCGGAATCTGATGCTAAACTGCTCTACGACCTTGTAATAAAAGGGAATTACAAGAGTGCACTCGAGATCGGGACATCCACGGGCTACTCAGGAATTTACATTGCCTGGGCACTCAGTAAGACGGGAGGTAAGCTTATTACAATTGATATCGACGAAGACCGCCATAAAACGGCCCTGGAAAACTTCAGAAAAGCAGGTTTGTCTGAGTATATCGATGCCCGGCTTGCAGATGCACATGCCCTTGTTAAAGAACTTAAGGGTCCTTTCGATTTTGTATTCAGTGACGCAGACAAGGGTTGGCTGAAAAATTACTTTATTGATATTGACCCTAAACTTATTGTTGGCGGCTGTTACACTACTCATAATATTTCCCGCAGGGGATATTACGGGCAACAGGGATATCTTGAATATGTTGAAAGTCTGAAAAACTACGAAACTATCCTGAACACAGAAGGGGCTGGTATGCTGGTAAGTTACAAAAAATCAGAAAAATAGCTTAAAGAAGCGTGAGCAGTTCCAACCTGCAAAGAAAGCTGGGACTTTTCCCTGCAACCAATATCGTAGTGGCTAATATGATAGGGGCCGGAATTTTTACGACCTCAGGTCTTCTTATGTCAGGTCTTAATGATCCCGTTCTCATGCTGATTCTCTGGGTTACAGGTGGCGTTATTGCCCTTTGCGGTGCCCTTTCCTATGGTGAGCTGGGAGCCGCTATGCCAGCTTCAGGTGGTGAATACAGGTTTCTTTCAGACCTTTACCATCCTCTTTTCGGATTTCTCAGCGGCTGGGTATCGTTTACAGTAGGTTTTTCGGCCCACATTGCCGCCTCGGCAATGGGATTCAGCGAATATTTCTGCAGGGCACTGCCATCTGTTCCGGAATGGTTCAGTACAGCATTGAATTTATCCCAGGTCTCCACCGGTAAAATACTGTCTGTCTCAGTTATCCTGCTTTTTACATTTATTCATTATTTCGGACTAAAATCAGGCACATACGTACAGAATTTCCTGACCATACTCAAAGTATCACTTATCCTTGTTCTTCTTATTGCAGGCTTCTCCTCAGGGAAGGGATATACTGCGAATTTTACAGTTGCTGCGAACACGGTAACAGGCTTCGATTTCTGGAAAACTATCGGACTGTCACTTATGTGGATTATGTTTGCATACAGCGGGTGGAATGCATCAACCTACCTTGGGGCTGAAATCAGGAATCCGTCAAAAACCCTCCCCCTTTCATTGATTCTGGGAACAGGAATAGTGACTCTTCTATACCTGTGTTTAAACATATTATATGTATATGGTATTGAGCCTGACAAGATGAAAGGTGTAATTTCGGTAGGGGGACTTGCAATGGGAAACCTGTTCGGAAAAACTGCCGAAATATTCTCCTCTTTACTGATTTCTTTTGCTCTTTTCTCTTCCCTGAGCGCTTCTATAATCCTCGGTCCCCGGGTGTATTATTCAATGGCTAAGGACGGTTTGTTCTTCAAATCGTTAAGCAGGATTCATCCCAGGTTCGGCGTTCCCTCAAATTCAATTGTGCTTCAGGGAATTATTGCTATAATTCTTGCTCTTTCCGGAACATTTGAGCAGGTTCTTACCTATATGGGTTTTGCACTTGGAATATTCCCGATTCTGACTGTCGCAGGAATCTTCCTGCTGAGAAGAAAAAGTCAGGATTCCATCAGGATTTCCGGGTATCCCTTTACCCAGTTGATCTATATTGCATCAGGAATAATTATTCTTGTTCTCTCTTTTCTTGAAAGGCCTTTTGAATCATCGATAGCCTTACTTACGGTTGCGGCAGGAATACCGGCATTCTATCTTTTCAGATTAACAAAAAAATCAGGTTAAAAAGAACCCGCAACCGGGTTATGTATTACTGCTTTTAAGTCTTGAAATCCGCTCGGTTAAAGGCTGGTTTATTGATATAGGAACCATTTCCTCGATTGTATTTGTAGCATCGAGCTGCAGGGCTTTAATATCAGATATACATATCAATCTTGAAATATTATGAAGCCCGAGTGTAATATTCTCACTGTTTGAAAGCTGATAATCTTTTGTCATTACCCTGTCAATAAGAACATAAATGAAATCTGAAGGAAACGAATTTTTCCTGAGGGAATCATAGCTGCTTTCAAGTCTGATTTCCCCCGATAAGGTCAAATCTTCAAGAACCTCCCTGAAATAGAGGTTTATCCTGGGTTCAACCTTAAACCCCAGATAGAAATCCACCCTGATTAATACTCCGGGTATTATGTGAGTTACCTTATAACTGAAAGTATCTGGTTCTGCAGTTCTGTCAACATGGATTAACCAGTATGTCTTAGCACGTTTGGGTTGTTTGTGGAAAATGGAGTGTATTACTTTTGATTCCACCTGTTCAGGCATATTGGCTTTTATTATATAGACAAGGTTTGTTGCCATTATTGGCACTGAATTGTCACTTGCCAGT
The DNA here is from genome assembly GCA_937864815.1 of uncultured Bacteroidota bacterium. GTDB lineage: Bacteria > Bacteroidota > Bacteroidia > Bacteroidales > VadinHA17 > LD21. The sequence continues at coordinate 3,194 of CALMJY010000036.1, read as the reverse complement.
GCTTTAAACATTTCGGTGTATTTATCAATCCAGACAAAGGTGACATACCTGTTTTTTAGTTTCCTTCCGAAATACCAGCCATACATGATAATGAAGAAGAGCGATGCCAGCATTATAGTGAACCAACCTCCATTCATGAATTTATGGAGATTTGCTATAAGAAAGCTTCCTTCAATTGTTAAAAAGACAGTAAGCAGGAAAATAATCAGCCTGTGGTCAGTATTTCTCTGGAAAAGATAATATGATAGCAGTAAGGTAGTCATTATCATGGTCATTGTAATTGAAAGACCATATGCAGCCTCCATATTTGCTGATTCTTTAAAGAGTATAACAACAAAGCTGCATGCTATCCAGAGAAACCAGTTTACTGCAGGAACATAAACCTGCCCTTTCAGAAATGTAGGATTCAGGACCCGGAATTTAGGCCAGAAATTCAGCGATATGGCCTCACTTATAAGCGTATATGATCCCGATATCAGAGCCTGGCTTGCTATTATCGCAGCTGCAGTAGCAATTATTATTCCGGGAATCAGGAACCATCCGGGCATAATTCCGTAAAATGGATTAATACCTTCGGGGAGCCCTCCTTTCTCTATTATCCATGCACATTGCCCAAAATAATTCAGGACAAGGGATATTTTTACAAAGATCCACGAAACTCTTATATTTTTCAATCCGCAATGACCAAGGTCAGAATACAGGGCTTCAGCACCTGTAGTAGCAAGAAACACCGCTCCCAGCAATATAAAACCTCCGGGGTATTTGTTGAGTAATTGATATGCATACCAGGGATTAAGGGCTTTTAGTACCTCCGGGTTGCCGACAAGGTGAGTAATCCCAAGAATTGCAAGCATAAGGAACCAGATAACCATTATAGGTCCGAAGGAGGATCCTACAACATTTGTTCCATACTGCTGCATGAAAAAAAGCACGGCAAAGATTAAAAGAACGATTCCAATTACTGGTATTTCGGGATTATATATCTGCAACCCTTCAATAGATGTAGTGACGGTAATAGCAGGCGTTATTACACCATCAGCAAGTAAAGCGCTTGCACCTATCATTGTCAGGATAGCAGCCCATGAAGGTTTTCTTTTCAATAAGGCAAAAAGTGCATAGACCCCTCCTTCACCCTTATTGTCCGCCCTCATTGTAATTAAAACATACTTTACGGTAGTCTGAAGTGTCAGTGTCCAGAAGATACAAGACATTGATCCGTAAATAAGGAGTTCATTGAATTCAGATCCGTCAGTTATTATAGCCTTCATAACATACAATGGACTTGTACCCAGGTCACCGAATACAATTCCAAGTGCAACAACTACTCCTGCAAAAGATAGTTTTTTAATATCCGGATGTTTGCTCACCAATTTCCAGTTTCTCTTTTAAATCAGATAATTCCAGGCTCTTTCATGACAACTTATTTCTGTAGTCATAGGGTAAATTCCGGATTTCCTGATCCAAAATTTCAATCAGTATCCTCAGAATAAAACTTGGCAAAATTAGAAAAAGTATTCCAGATTAGCTAATATGCCATGTTCTGATGCATCACCTGAAAAAGATGCCAGTCTTTAAGAAAAAAGACCATGGAAAAATTTAATCAGGACCGGATCGAAAAATTCATCCGCGAAAACAGGGATGCATTCGGGAATTATACCCCTCCTGACAATCACATGGAAATATTCCTTTCTAAGCTGAATGCCAGGATAAGACACTATATCAGCATTGTCCCCTATCTTTTCAGGGTTGCTGCTGTAACAATTCTCATTTTTCTTGCCTCGGTACTTGTTTGGAATAACTTTATCCGTAAGGACAGAAATGCAATTTCACTCAAAGACAAAATATCACTTGAATTCTACAGATTACTTGATTAGAAATGACAGAAACAACTACTCTAATACTGTTGAATCACTGCTGAATGCATCCTCAAGATCGCTGTCAATTCCCAGTTGTGTATTAACCATTGTACTGTCGAAGGCCTGATCAGCCGATACTTTTTCATTTATCAGTGTACTTCTGAATACAGACATAAGGGCTGCCACAACCGATACCCCAATTACTATTTTTGTAAATGCAGTATAGCTGCCTCTGAAAATAAAATATGAGATTAAACCCAGCAGTATCCCGGCTGCTGCAGGAAGCAATGGTATCATACCCAATCCGACTACTGCCATGGCAAGGGCAATAATACCTAAAAGCAATGCAGGAATAAGTAAGAGAAATGAAACAGGTCTGGATTTCTTTGATTCTCGCGTGTTTTCCATATTTATCTTATTGTTTTAATCCTCTGGCTTCCACCAGTCGTAACTGAATACTTCCAACAGGTATTTCAGCTTTTACCAGTACAGGAACTTTATTTTTATCTGCTGTAAGCCAGATGTTGTTAGACTCCTTATTTACAACCGCTTTATTATTGGCTGAGAGACCTATCTTATAACACTGAACAGAACCCATTGCCTCAGTTTTGATAGTCTCTTTACCCCTGTATGTAATCACTATATCTTCAACCTTGTCATCAATCAAGGTCGGAATGGAGATACTCTTACCCACTGTAACTTTTTCAAAATCAAAGGTCCGTACATAATAAAGAACAGAAACAAGATCCTGGGTATTTTCAGTGATTTTTATAACCGAATTCCTTGTAATGGGACCTCTTATAAATTCAAATTTAGCCTGAAGTGTATTCCTGTTGATCACATATTTCATATTGAATTTGTAACCTCCCTCATCTACAATCCGTTTAAAAAGGAAGGGCTTTACCTCATTCTTATCAATATAGGTTTGAAACAGATCCCTGATCTTAAAAAATGAATCATAGTTTGAAAAGGTACTTGCAGTGGCAGTGATCATATATAGTGATTTACCTCCTGAATTAAGATCGGCAACATCAATCTTCACTTCAGCCAGATCGGCCCAGAGTGATGACATAAAATAAGAACCCTTGAATCTTAAAGATTCACCACTCTGAAATGCAGTATTGATTCCCCCCTGTGAAAAGAGATTGATTTCAAGTATGATAGTTAAAGATATCGCTGATAATATATGTCTCCAAAATTTCATATGTTGTTTGTTTTTGCATTCGCAATATCGAGAAAATTTAAGATTCAAAAAACAATTGATGCATTGATTTATTCACCAAATTAACCGCCGAGTAGGCAAAGGGGACTTTCACCCCTAAGCCTCTCACAGAACCG
>CALMJY010000035.1 GCA_937864815.1 uncultured Bacteroidota bacterium | reverse complement strand
TCAGGCCATACCCATGACGGACAAATGTTTCCTATTAATCTTATTACCAGGAAGGTATATCTTCTAAGTAAGGGTTATATGAAGATCGCAAATACCAATTTCTTTGTCACAAGCGGTATACGTCAGTGGCGTTTCCCGGTTCGGACAACAGGAAAATCGGAGATTATAGTAATAGATATTAACTTTGTTAGATAAATTGTTCCAGTTATTAAATTCCCCCTTTGAAGGGGGTTAGGGGGATGCTTATACCTGGATAGATTATGTATAGTTTGGTACATTAATTGAATCTTACATGAATTCTAATAAGATTATTGCCGGATTTATCGGAGCAGGAGGAATTGCACGTTCCCATGCTTATTCCCTTAACTCCCTGAAATATTATTATAATGATATTCCTGAGATTGAACTTGAAGCTGTCTGCTCCGCCAGGCAGGATAGCATGGAATCATTCGCGCGACGATTTGGATTTGGAAAAGCATGTGATCTCAACGGCTTTTTATCAGATACTAAAATAAATACTGTCTATATTCTTGGTCCCAATAAAGTTCATTATGGACATCTTAAGGCAGCATTATCAATGCCTTCAGTCGAAAGGATATACCTTGAAAAGCCTGTATGTTCAAGCCTTGAGGAGGAGGAGGCGATCCGTCTGCTGGTCTCAGAATATCCGGGGAAAAAAATCCAGGTCGGATTCCAGTATCTGTATTCTTCCTCACTGCGGGAGGCCCTGGCATTATGGCGCTCAGGAATACTGGGCAAACCAATACATTTCGACCTTAAGTACTTCCATAGTGATTATCTGAAAAAAGAATACAGGGATAAACGTGGCAACAGACTTACACCTGCTCCTGACGGAGGAGCTATGGCCGATCTGGGTTCTCATATCATAAGCATGCTGATAGCATTTTTTGGTAACAGTATTGAAATAAAGGGTGCGTTACAGGCTGGTCAATTTGAGGATGTACCTGCCGGTTCCGATCTTTTCAGCCAGATCATGCTTTACGACAAAGCATCCGGAGCTGTCGGATCCCTTTCTGCCAGCAGGATCAGTTCCGGTACAGGTGATGACATTGTAATCGAAATATATGCTGAAAAGGGATCATTGAGATATTCGTCCGCTACGGCGGACTATTTCGAATATTTCACCGAAGAATCAGGAACCTGGATAAGAAAAATGGTCGGGAGCAATTATAAACCGGTCACTTCATTCCCTTCAGGCCATGTACCGCCCGGATGGCTCAGGGCAATGGTTCATGCTCATTATGTTTTTCTTACCGGTAGCAAGAATGAACTGATAGTTCCTGGTATTGAACACGGACTTGCCGTACAGAGGATAGTCAGGGAAACAGCCGATCACCTGAAAACATTCCGGAGTTCTGCCGGAAGGTAAATAAATGCCTTCCTCTAATTCAGGATGAAGCTTGTCGGTTTGTTAGGCTTTAAATCAACAGTAAACTTGCCTTCAATTATCTGAATAACAGCATTATTTATTCGTTCACCGCGAAGATTGCATTCAGATGCTCTTTTAAAAACGCTTCCATGCGGAAGAGTTACGGTGCATTTCCCTCCTTTTCCGGCCTGTTCCCATAATCTCAGTATCAGCCCTTTTCCGTCCCTGTTCCTTCCGAATGAAGTAATAATCACACCCTTGCTGCTTAAAGTAAGCCCTGTATCAGTTACCGGTGCATCACCTGATGTTCCTTCATAATAAACTCCGTACAGAGGTACTCTGGTCTCTTCAGAGGGAGTTATCAGACTTTTTTCAGGGTCATATCCACTGTAGCTCCAGATATACAGTTTTGAAGAAAAGGATCCTTCAATCCATTCGGCGAAATTTGTTCCCCACTGCGTGTTGAACATATTGACGTATATTCTGCTGCCTCTGAGCTCCTTTTTGCCCGAGAATTTATATAATCCTCTTTCATCAATACTTATGCCCGGAGCAGAAGGTGAATTTATTGCATACCCGTTTCCGTCTTTATCAAAAAGTGTCATTGAAGTATTCAGAAAATAGTAATCCGCGTTAGAACGGGATATAAAATCTTTTTCAGGATCTGTTATTCCACCGGTCCTGTATAATCTGTATTCAGTTTTCTCAAGGTTGAAAGGAAATGAAAGCCAACCGGCCTCAGGATTCGGATCGGGCTTCTTACCGTCAACACCCCAGTCGATTTCAATATAAGGCTGATTTTCGTAGAGTGTAAAGCTTACAAGGTATTCCTGTTTCTTTGGAACATCAATTGTACCGAATACGGTAGCTCTTACTCCGTTTAAAAGATCAGAGAAGACTATTTTATTGCATTTCCCTTTATAAACACTGCGCTTTGTTTCAGGTACTGATGGCCTTCCCATCTCCTGGTTAGCCCAGCTTTCTGAACCCGGCTTAACATAAGCTTTATTGTATGCTGTAAGATCTTCCTGTCCGAACTGTTCATAAATATACTGCGCAAATCCATCTTCATTTGTCTGATCAGTCATCTCCCTGCCTGAAGTTTTGTCGAATACCGACCTCAGAGCTCCGGTTTCAGGATTTATTATTATTCTGAAATACCTGTTTTCAATCTGATTCTTCCTATTATCGGTTTTAAGATTTGAACTATCAGAGGTCTCTACAGGTTCAAGAAGCGGAATATAAGTCCTGTAGCCGCTTGGCGGTATATTCTCAGCTTCAAATGTTATAAGATTTTTATCATTGAATATCGGTATTGTTTTACCTGATTCTATATCCTTAACTCCATATATCTGATAGTTTTTCTGATAAATGCCTGCAAAGAAACTCACCTTACCGTTTCTCATCCAAGGCAGAGGGTTATAAACAACGATTCTTTTTCCTTCGGTATTAACTGATGCAGCCAGATGTTTAAGCTGTTGTTTAAAAAGAGGGAGGACAATCCTTTCAGCAGTATGTATCCGGTTTGCCTTTTCCAGCCATGAACCTTCTGCGTATGAATAATAACCAAGTGATTTATTTATTGTGAATTCATCGTCGTAAGTCCATGTCTGCTGGTTATTATGTGTTATTGCAACACCAAAGGTATGTTCATCGTACAGGATCATATTTTCGGCAGCTTTATCAATATACCTGTCGACAGATTCAGAACCGTGGGTCCAGATTTGTAGTTGTGAGTTAAGTATTTCTGTATTAAATGTTTCCCGTTGCAGCTTTTTGCTAAGGCTTATTTCCCTGGGAGTTGAAAGATACCCGTGGATCCATGTATCAGGCATGTCGCCTTTTAATACAGCCAGTTCAGGGTTCTCCTTCATAAGCAGGTCGTAGAAATCTGAAATTCGTCCAATTCTTACACGGGCATCTGGCATCTTTTCCTTAGCCGACCTGAGAAGCTCAGCCACCTCCTCCGGTGTTGGAGCACCGGTATTTTCATGTGTGTGGATCATTGCAAGCCATGTTTTATGTTTCCAGTCTTTCGGCGGCATTATCCCTGAACCATAGTATTCAGCCCAGTTAAAGGTGAGAAGTTTTGAGCCGTCGGGACCCTGCCACCAGAAGAGTGTTGGAATATCAGGCGATGCTGAACCCGGATTGCAGCCAATATGCAGTATATCAACTCCTGCATTCCTGAGCAGGGTAGGCAATACATACGAGTGGCTTGGAACATCTGTTAATTTAGCATCGCGAGGCAGTGGCAGCCCATACTTCCTGTTAATATCCGATGCATATTGCAGCCCTCTTACAAGATTCTCCAGATCGCTGGCCTCCGTTTCAAATGTAAATGGAAGTGCATGTGGAATAATCCTCTCTTCCATGATTGCTTTTTCCAGTCTTTTTTTTAGGTCTGGAGAACAATTCTCCAGCATGTATTTAAGTGGCCATGAAGGTACAGTCCAAACAAATTGCTCATCCTCAGGCAGGTCTGATGTAATATCAATTGCTTCAAGTGTTTTTGAGAGCATCGGTCCTGTGTACTGCTGAAGAACTCCTTCAGCCCATTGCGTATAGCCGATATCAAAGTGCATCTTAAAAACAACGACTATATCGGTTACAGGACCCTTATAATCCGAATCCTGTGAACCGGAATTACTTACAGTTTTTTCCTGATTACAGGATATGAGGACCAATAGTCCAATTGCAAGTGACAGGTATCTCTTCATATTAATCTCTTATGAAATACACTTTTCCGATTTTCCCGTTTTCAATCTTATAAATCGCTATTACATTGATTTCTATGCCATTAGATCGACCGGTGATATGTTCTTTATCGACAACGGTATTTCCGTTTATTATCCTGTCGGTTATTTTTGCTTTCTGATCAGGATTCTGTTTCCAGGCAGTAACATATCTCTCGCGCATTTTCTCTTTCCCCTTGAGAACAGGTTCATCAGGAAAATTGTAAATCTCCACATCATCTGTATACCATTTCAGAAAACCTTCAATATCCTGCCTGTTATAAGCTTCCAGCTGTCCCTGGGCTGCAGTCAGAGCTTCATTATCCTGTGACCACGCAGGTGAAAATGACTCTATTACCAGGAATAATGAGATAACAGTTATACGCGTTTTCATAATATTGGAACTGTTAATAAAAGAAATAATAAATGTAAAAAATACACTTAATAATAAATGTCTGTTATTTTTCAGCGCTCTGGCTCCTTTGTGGCTTTGTCAGGCTGTTTCAGCCTTGGGTTCTTCCTCGGCTTTCTTATCCTTGGTTCCTTTTTTCTGGGGATATGTCCCTGGAAGAATGACATTGATAAGCTTCTTGCCCCAGAGACCCAGCTGTACTCCGGCTGCCAGACTTAATATGCTTAAAATCAGCGTAAGCCAGTAGAGATCATCATTTTTACCCACAAAAAACATAGCTATGGAGAGGACAAGAATAATTATGCTGAATATGATTTTAACCCTCAGCAGAGGTGTCTTAAGGGTCTTGAAACGTGTCAGTCCGTCTATAATTCCGGTAATAATAGCTCCGATTAATGTAAACGGAAAAAGAAAAAATGAAAAGATCAGAACATTGTGAACGACTTCGGTCTGGAATCCTCCAAAGAAGTGTTTCAGGATCACAAGTACAGGTATTGCTATAACGAATGATTGCGAAAGATGAATCACAATTGGATGAAGATCTAAATTGAGAAGCATCAGGCGGTTTAGCGAAACTCTTTCCCTGTATGGTTCAAAGACTTTTCTGGGCAGACCACAGGCTGGACAAACATCTCCTAACTTACCTGCTTCCATCACATATCCGCAAGGCCGGCAACGTACCAGTTCTTTCATAATCTCAGTTTAAAGGTTTGCAGCGCAAATTATTAAAATTAGTTGAATTACGAAAATCAGGATTAATTCAATAAATTTGTTGATATGAAAAAGTTATAGTGGACATGGTCAAAACAGCGCTGATAACAGGGGCATCAGGAGGAATCGGTTATGAACTTGCAAAAATTCATGCGGAGCATGGCGGTAACCTGGTTCTTGTTGCAAGGAATAAGGAGAAGCTCGATAAATTGAAAAATGAGCTGGAGGAAAAACACGGAGTGGTGGTTCATACAATACAGAAGGACCTTTCTCTTCATGGTGCGGCATATGATATATATAATAAGGTAAATGATCTGAATATTGAGATTGATTATCTGATAAACAATGCCGGTCATGGAGACTTCAGCATGTTTGCGGAGTCAGACTGGCCAAAGCAGGAAAGGATGATAAACCTTAATATTACTGCTCTTGCACATCTTACCAGGTTATTCCTTCCACAGATGATTGCAAGGAAAAACGGACGGATTCTAAATGTGGCATCTGTTGCTTCTTTTGTTCCCGGACCAACCATGTCTGTATATTTTGCATCCAAAGCATTTGTACTGAGCTTTTCAGAAGCCATTGCAGAGGAGGTAAGCAGGCAGGGGATAACTGTTACTGCTCTATGTCCTGGTCCGACTGAAAGCAACTTCCATGCAATTGCCCGGGACGGGAAAAAAGGGAAGGACAGGAAAATGCTGTCAGCCCGGGAAGTCTCAGAATATGGTTATAAATCTATGCTTAAGGGAAAAGTGGTGGCAGTTCCGGGTATTCTGTATGCCATGGTTCCCTTTATGCTCAGATTTATACCGCGTTTTCTCACAGCCAGGATCATACGAAAAGCCCAGGAGGATAAGCATACTTCGGTATGATTTTCTCTTTGTAATCGGTAATCAGTAATCGGTAATCAGTAATCGGTAATCAGTAATCAGTAATCGGTAATCGGTAATCAGTAATCGGTAATCGGTAATCAGTAATTTGAACCTGGAACCTGGAACCTGGAACCTGGAACCTGGAACCTGGAACCTGGAACCTGGTACCAGTACCCAGTACCCAGCACCCAG
>CALMJY010000034.1 GCA_937864815.1 uncultured Bacteroidota bacterium | reverse complement strand
AGCTTTCAAATTCTAATTCTTGTATACTCTTGTTCTCTCTTTTTAAGTCCCCCCTGGGGGATTTAGGGGTGGATTTAAAACGAATTTTCAGATAGCCCAGGATATATATTAATTATCAAGCACTTCAAACTGCCACCGTGGATTTGGTGATTTCTGATGCTCCTTCTTTATAATATCTTCTATCTTTCTGATTATCTCCGGATGAGCAGAGGCGATGTTATTTGTTTCTTCTTTATCTGATTCAAGATCATATAATTTAAATTCTGCATTGCCCTTGTGCATATCTTTCCTCATGGCCTTGTATTTTTCGAATATAACAGCCTGCTGACCTCCATTTTCAGGGTACTCCCAGTACAGATATCTGTGTTGCTTCTGCTTTTTACCTGTAAGTTCCGGAAAGAAACTTATGCCATCAGTGTCATCAGGAGACCTGATACCTGCAATCTCACACAAGGTGGGCATATAATCCCAGAAAGCTGACATATGGCCGGAAACGTTTCCTTTTACTATCTGTGAGGGCCAGCTTGCTATCATTGGGACTCTTATTCCGCCTTCATTAACATTGGCTTTACCATATCCGTTTTCACTTCTGAAAGGTCCTCCGCTATCGAACCATGGAGAATCTGTACCTCCGTTGAATGTAGGCCCATTATCGCTTGTGAAGATTATAAGAGTATTTTCATAAATACCCAGATCCTTGAGCTGTGATACCAGATTTCCCACCTGGTCGTCGAGGTATGAGATCATTGCAGCATAGGCTGCATGAGGATATCGGTGAGGGAAATACCCTGATTCTCCCAGATATGGCTTCTCATCACCGAATTTCTCCACATAGTAATCAACCCATTTTTGAGGAGCCTGCAGGGCAGCATGGGGTATTGGGGTGGCCCAGTAAAGAAAAAACGGATTCTCCTTATTACTGTTTACGAAATCGGTGAGTTTATGAAACATGATATCCGGAGCATAATCATAAAGATTGTATGCCGAATAGCTTGACAGATTCAGTGGATCAGCACCTTCAGGGAGTTTGGTATGTGGTGCAACGGTATCATTGTCAAGGTAATACCTGTGTTCATTTTCATATAGAAACAAAGGATAGAAAGTATGCGCCATACGCTGGCAGTTGATCCCGAAGAAATAATCGAAGCCCATTTTTGTGGGGATACTTTCCGTATGAGGAGCACCAAGTCCCCATTTCCCTATCATGCCGGTTGTATAGCCCGCTTTTTTAAGGAGGGATGGCAGGGTGACGGTTCCGGGGAGCATGGGCCTCTGCCCTTCAAGTGTTGAATCGGCAATCATTGCCCGGTAATTCCACACATCTCCCCTGTCGCCCCACTCATCATTGCCTCTCACCTGGGCATGACCAGTATGTTTTCCTGAAAGCAAGGCACATCGTGACGGGGCGCTAACAGGTGATCCGCTGTAATGCTGAGTGAATAGCATGCCTGAAGCTGCAAGCCTGTCCATATTGGGAGTCTCAATCTTTGTCTGGCCATAGCACCCCAGGTCTCCGTAGCCGAGATCGTCTGCGAGAATAAAGATGATGTTTGGTTTCCGGACAGCTTTATCATGTTCAGGCCTGTAAGCTCCCGTACATTGAGATAATAATGCTGATACTCCTAATAGACTGATAAACGAATTTTTATGATTTATCATTGAAATTCAATTTATAATATGATTGTTATATTATTGCTATTTTATTAACGATCCTTTGAAATTTAGTCAAATTTTGTTAAATTTCGGTGTTTTCAGCCATTTTTAACACACTTAATTTCTGATCTATGGCAAAACTTAAATTAATCCTGATCACTTTTATATTAGTTACTGTGGCATCTTACGGACAACCTGAACAGATAGGTACACCGAAACTTGGTTTTGACGGTCAGAAGCTGACAATACAGTATGATATTAATAATGCAAGTCCCTCCGACCAGTTTTATGTCTGGGTCATGATTCAGAAGAAAAACGGAGAAACACTTAAGCTGAATTCAATTACAGGAGATATAGGTGATACGAAGGCAGGAAAAGAGAAAGTTATAACCTGGATACCGGCAAACGATTCAGTATTCCTGAATGAAGAAGTAACAGTGGAAGTCCAGGCTGAAAAATATGTTAAATCCTTTAATAAGGGATCTGTAATGCTGAAGTCAATATTATTGCCTGGTCTGGGACAAACCAAAATGAGCGGAGGAAAACCTTACTGGGTGATGGGTATAGTATCATACGGGGCACTTGCAGGCGGACTAGTTACATACAGCAACTACAAGGACAGCTACGATAAGTATCTTCTTGAGACTGAAGATCCTCAGAAACGTGCAGATTATCTGAGTGAGGCTGAAAAAAGGGCAACATTGGCAGGTGCAATGTTTGTAACAGCAGCTGCAATTTGGACAGCCAATCTTATATGGGTAGCGGCAACGCCTAATAAATATCAACCTTTGAAATACAAGCCACTAACCCTGCAGCCTTCTGCAGATCCGCTAAACGGAGCTGCTTTTTTAACATTGAGATATAAATTTTAAGTTACAGGAAAATGAAAAAACTATTATTCTTTACAGTATTGTTCCTGGTTGGTATTGCACTCGCACATAGCCAGCCTATCTCAAGCGGTAAGTCAAGTATACTGATAAATAATAAGCCTGTGGCTGAAACAAAGGCAGCACCGGCTGTAGAAAGTGTGATGCCGGCAGCAGTTGCGACTGCCGCTGCACTGCCTTTGGGTGTCGGGAAATATTATGCCCTTATAATTGGTATAAATGATTATCAGGATCCGAATATCAACTCTCTTGATTTCTGTATACGCGACGCACAGTCGTTTTATAATGCACTTACAGCGAACTACACCTTCGAGAAGGAGAATGTTAAATTCCTGAAGAATGCAACAATGGCTGATATTGTTAGCTCTCTTGATTATTTTGCGAGCGTGGTTAAACCAACTGACAGTTTCGTAATATTTTATGCAGGACACGGAGTATGGAATGCCCAGTCGGAAACAGGATTCTGGCTGCCTTCAGATGCAAGAAAGAACAGCACACTTAACTGGTTCAGGAACAGTGCTCTGCGTGATTTTCTCAGAGAGGTTAACTCAAGGCATACGCTTCTCGTAACTGATGCGTGTTTTGCGGGCTCAATATTCAAGACCCGTGCAGCATTCGCTGATGCTGGTTTGGCAGTAAACAAGCTATTTGAACTTCCTAGCAGGAAAGCCATGACAAGCGGAACCCTGACAGAAGTTCCTGATCAGAGTGCATTCCTGAAATACATGATTGAGAGACTGAATACAAACAAGGAGAAATATCTTTCAAGCGAGCAGTTGTTCAGCAGCTTCAGGCTGGCAGTTATAAATAACAGCAATGTTGTTCCTCAGTATGGCGAAATTAAAGATGTGGGTGACGAGGGAGGTGATTTTATTTTTATAAGAAGATAGCCCTATACGCAATAACAGTTTAGTAACCGGTAAACATTATAAATATGAGAAGGATAGCCCGGCCATTATTCTATGTGGTTTCATTAGTTTTATGCCTTGTGGTAATAATCACCTGCATCAAGGTTGAAAAGGTTGTGATGGTTTCAACCGGAAGTGTAAAGAATGTGCTGGCCAACTCAGCAACTGCCGAGGGCACTATTGTTGATATAGGGGAAGGAGTCTCAGATCATGGCCATGTTTACAGCACAACCAAAGATGTTACGATGAGCGGGACTAAAGTGACTCATGGTTCAAAGGGAAGTACAGGTACTTTTACCAGTGAGCTGACAAATTTAACTGCAGGGACAATCTACTATATTAAAGCTTATGTTATCGGAAACAATGGAACCCAGCTCGGGAAAGAGATAATATTTAAGACAGCAGATCCGGTTGTTCCTTTACTGACAACATCTGCGGTAACCGCAATTACGACAACCACTGCAACATCAGGGGGAAATATCAGCGCTGACGGAGGTGCACCTGTTACAGAAAGGGGTGTTTGCTGGGGGACATCATCCGGGCCGACTGTTACAGACAGTAAGACCTCAGATGGTCCAGGGACGGGTAATTTTGGCAGTAATCTTACTAGTCTGACGCCCGGTACATTATATTTTGTAAGAGCATATGCAACTAATGCAGCAGGAACCGGTTATGGGGATCAGCGGACATTTTCAACACAGAGCATCCAATTGCCCTTTGTGGAACCCACGCAGATATTTGGAACTTTTTCAGATGGTGCAACAGTTAAAAGCATCATTACTTCTGATGGAGGAGGAACTATTTTAGCAAGGGGATTTTGCTGGGGTTTAAATATCAATCCTGATCAAAGCGGATCAAACGCTAATGTAGGTTCAGGAACAGGTGAATTTATATATGACATTACAGGGCTTAATCCAGGCACTTTGTATCATGTAAGATCTTACGCAACCAATTCAGCAGGTACAGTTTATAGTCCTGATATTACATTTACAACACTGGCAACTGTTCCAATAGTTGTAACAACTGCTCCAACCTCGGTCACTTCATCAGGAGCTGTTTCGGGAGGTAGGGTAACATCCGACGGAGGAGCAAGTGTTACTGCGCGGGGTGTATGCTATAGTCTTTCACCAGGTCCGACAACAGGTGACAGTAAAACCATTAATGGAACTGGAACAGGAGTTTTCAGTAGTACACTGAGCTCTTTGAATCCATCAACAACTTATTATGTACGTGCCTATGCAACTAACTCAGTCGGAACAAGCTACGGAGAGCAATTCTTTTTTACGACAACAGCAGCTTCAGCAATCCTACCCTCTGTAACTACCACTGCCATAAGTTCTGTTACATCAACTACTGCTATATCTGGCGGTAATGTCACATCGGAAGGCAGCAGTCCTGTAGCAACCAGGGGTGTCTGCTGGAGCACAACGGCAAATCCTACAATCAGCGATTTGAAAACCATTGATGGTTCAGGATCAGGATCATATACAAGTAATATTGTGGGTCTCAGCCCGGGGACAATTTATCATGTCCGTGCCTATGCCACAAGTGCAGCCGGTACAGCATACGGAGCCGATCTGACATTGACGACGAATGCTGTGCTGCCTGTAATACAGACTACTGCTATAACGGGTATAACCACAACCAAGGCCTCGTCTGGTGGAACCATTGTCAGTGACGGCGGTGCTTTAATTACTATCAAAGGTGTTTGCTGGAGCACAAGCATTAATCCAACTACATCCGATCCAAAGACAAATGATGGCACTGGACCAGATGCATTCATAAGCAGTATAATAAACCTCAATCCTGGTACACTATATCATGTACGGGCTTATGCTACCAACAGTGTCGGAACTGCGTATGGTGAAGATGTAACTTTTGCAACAACAACTGCTTCACTTGCAACCTTGACTACAACAGCAGCCTCGGCAATTACTGCAACGAGCGCATCAAGCGGTGGAGATATTACAAATGATGGTGGAGGAAGCGTAACAGTAAGAGGTGTCTGCTGGAACACCACTGGTGCTCCAACAATTGCCAATACGATAACAACAGATGGTTCCGGTACAGGACCATATACAAGCAGTATTACTGGATTGACATCTAATACAAAATACTATGTAAGAGCTTATGCGACCAGCTCTGCCGGGACTGCTTATGGCAACGAGGTATCATTTACCACTAGTACCACAGTACCTACATTGACTACAACAACCGATCCGTATTTTATTACTGCAACCACTGCATCATCGGGAGGTGTGATATCATCTGATGGCGGTGCTGCTGTTACTGACAGGGGGGTATGCTGGAGTACAAATCCTGATCCTAAGGTTACAGATTTCAAGTTAAGCAGCGGAACCGGTACAGGTACATTTACGAGTAATATTACGGGTCTGACACAAAATACCCTTTATTATATCCGGTCATTTGCAACCAATTCAGCAGGAACAGGTTATGGTCCTTCAGTGTCGTTTTCGACACTTCAGCTGCCAACTGTGACAACAACAGCTGCTACTGCAGTAACAAGTTTCGGTGCAAGGATGAACGGAGTTGTCAACGCTCATAACTCCTCCACAAATGTAGAAATTCAGTATGGATTGAGTACTGCTTACGATCTTGTTCTTGTTCCCTCCCAGAGTCCTGTTCAAGGTAGTACAGATATCCAGGTTTATGTGCCGGTAAGCGGACTTAATTACTATACAACATATCATTACCGGATCAGAGCCACCTCTGCAGCAGGCACTGTAGTAGGAAGTGATATGACCTTTACCACCGCGCCTATGCTTGTGGATGTTGATGCAAATAATTATCATACAGTGTATATCGGGACCCAATTATGGATGCAGGAAAACCTGAGGACCACCCGCTACAGGGATGGTAGTTTCATTGATTTTGTAACTGATGATGCAACCTGGGTATCTCTGACTTCCGGCGCTTACTGTTGGTTTGGTGATAATGTATCGAATGGTTCTATATATGGTGCTCTTTATAATTATTATACAACCGTAAATAATAATAACCTTTGCCCGACAGGGTGGCGTGTACCTACTGATAACGATTGGACAGTCCTTGAAGCTTATCTTATCGCTAATGGTTATAATTATGATGAATCGACCTCTGGCAATAAGATTGCAAAAGCAATGGCATCTGAGTCTCTTTGGAATTTGTCATCAGTAGCCGGAGCAGTTGGCAATACTGATTATCCGGACAAAAGAAATGCATCTGGTTTTGCAGCTCTTCCAGGCGGCAACCGTACTGCTTCATATAACGCCATTAATAGCTACGGATCATGGTGGTCATCTACTCAGAGTGATCCTGCAAGTGCAAGGTACCGTTATTTGTATTACGATATCAGTTTTGAAGACGGAGGCTCTGTCAATAAAAATGTTGGTCAATCTGTTCGATGT
>CALMJY010000033.1 GCA_937864815.1 uncultured Bacteroidota bacterium | reverse complement strand
TTCTGGAGAAGATCTCTCTGGGAAAAAGCAGGTTCAGGCCTTAATACCAACCTTAAGTATGCCGGTGATTTTGAACTATGGTTAAGGTTTTTTAAACACAGCAGGCTTTATGTGGCTGATGTTCTGGTTGGCGGTTTCAGATGGAGATGTTCCGGACAGCTGACCCTTGAACATTTTAATGATTATATATCTGAGGCTGAAAAAGCAATCGATGATATTGTATTGGACAGCAGTGAGAAAAAAATACTTGATAAATATAACCGCTCAAAAAAACTTGATTCTTTCCTTAAAAGACTAAAAGTATTCAGAGCAGACTATTTTTCGAAGAGGGTTAGACGAAAACATTTCCCTAAGCCTGCAAAAGTTTATTTCGACAGAAGTCTTATGAAATTCATTTCTGTATAAGAGTTCGTATTCTGTAATTTTTTATCAATCTGTAATTAATTGATACTTTCAATAATAACTATCAACCTGAATAACAGAGAGGGTTTGCGCAGAACCATTGAAAGTGTTTTGAGTCAGACATTTAAAGACTTTGAATACCTTATAATTGACGGAGGCAGCACTGATGGGAGCAAGGAGTTAATTAAAGAATTTGAAAAAGACTTAACATTCACTGTAAGTGAACCCGACTCCGGAATTTACAGTGCCATGAACAAGGGTATAAAAAAGGCAAAGGGGGATTATCTGCAATTTTTAAATTCAGGTGATTGTCTGGCAGGTAATTCGGTGCTTGAAGAACTATTCAGGAATGAATTGCCTGAAGGTGTGATTTATACTGATGGTTTTACTTTGGATAAGCAGGGAAATAAAAAACCGATTAATCTGCCTCCAGAACTTGATCAACTGTATCTGATTGATCATTCAATAATCCACGCAGGATCTTTTCTTTTCCACGAGCTCTTTAATGAAACCGGATTATACAATGAAGAATATAAGATAATTTCAGATACAGAGTTTTTTTTAAAAGCTTACCTGAATGGTGTTTATTTTTATAAGGTTGATCTTTCAACAGTGATTTTAGATTCTGATGGAATAAGCCGCACAAATGGTGCCCTTGTGAGAAAGGAAAAGAAGCAGATGGCGGCCTCATTGTTTGGAGAACCATACTCCGCACTTTATTCCGACAGGGAAAAACTGGCTTCAGAAATTACTTTTCTGAAGCAATCGGGACTTATCAGGTTCCTGCTAAATCATAGAGGGAACCATCTGGTTAATAAGCTTCTGCGCATATTTTAATGAAAAAAATATTAGTAATTCCGTCATGGTATCCCAGTATCAGCAATAAAGGATCGGGGATATTTTTTCTTGAGCAAAATAGATTGATGACTAATGATTTTGAAATAAGAGTATTAGCCGGAGTAAAAAAAGTTAACATTTCCCGCTTTAGAAAGTTATTTAATACTATCTCGTTCCTTATTATCAGATCAGTTAAGATAAGAGAAATAAAGGATTTTTATGTTGAACCGCCTCGTGTATATGGATTTGAATTTGAATATGGAATTAACATCCTCAGAAAAAAGAATTACCAGAGAGTCATTGAATCATATTTAAAAGCATTTTCAGGGATTTACTGTGAATGGAAGCCGGATTTTATACATGCCCATGATATTTATCTCGGAGGGATAATAGCAATGTATATTTCGCGGAAATTTAGAATTCCGTTTATCATTTCACAGCACAATTATATATGGTTTAATACTTACAGATTTGAATATGCAGACATTAAAAATGCCTTGAACGAAGCAGAGAAAATTCTGCCTGTAAGCCAATATATATTAAAAAACATACTCAGCCAGGGAGTGAAGTGCGAATATATTGTTACCGGTAACTACGTCGACGATTCTCTGTATACTCTTCCTGAAGTCACAGGAGAAAAATCACAATTCAGAATTCTGTTTATCGGCAGGAATTCTATTGAAAAAGATATTCCCACCCTTATTAAAACAATCAGAGAATTTGACAACAGATGTGTGACTAAGAATTATTGCTTCATTATAATCGGAAGTTTTTCCGCTGGAAAGCATGAGACCTTTAATGAGCTGAAGGATCTTGAAGGAAGAGGGAATCTGATATATCATGATTATATTGACAGACTGAGAATGGCAGAGATTATGCATAATTCCGATGTACTATTCTCGACAAGCATTTCAGAATCATTTGGACTGGCAGCATGTGAGGCTATGATGTGTGGTCTTCCTGTTGTTTCAGCCAACAGCGGCGGATTTGATGATATATATGAACCCGGAGTGAACGGGCTTAAAACTAATAAAGGAGATTATCTAGCACTGGCTGATTCGCTGATCAGAATTAAAACCGGGGAAGTTAAATTTGATCCTGTTAGTATTAGGGAGTCTGTGAGGAGCAGGTATGGCACACTTGCCTTTAAATCGAGATTATCAGATATTTATAATTCAATAAATGCATAAAATATTCGTAACACAACCGGCATTGCCACCCATTGATGAGTTCAGTGAGTATCTGAAGCAAATATGGGAAAGTAAGATTCTTACAAACAATGGCCCTTTCCATCAGCAGTTTGAGAAAGAGCTGGCAGGTTATCTCGGAGTAAAATATATTTCCCTTTTTTCAAACGGGACGATGGCCCTTATAACTGCATTGCAGGCACTGAAGATAAAAGGGGAGGTTATCACAACACCTTTTAGTTTTGTTGCTACCACACATTCTTTGTGGTGGAATAATATAAAACCTGTGTTTGTAGATATTGAACCAGTTCATTATAATATAGATCCTAAAAAGATTGAGGCTGCTATTACCCCTCATACAACAGCGATTATGCCTGTACACGTTTACGGTAATCCGTGCAATGTTGAGGCAATTCAGAAGATAGCTGAAAAATATGGTTTGAAAGTTGTTTATGATGCAGCCCATGCATTTGCCGTAAAAATAAATGATAAATCTCTTCTAAATTATGGAGATCTATCAGTTATGAGTTTCCATGCCACCAAAGTATTTAATACAATTGAAGGTGGAGCCATTGTATGTCATGATGAAAGTACAAAAAGGCGAATCGATTACCTGAAGAACTTTGGTTTTGCTGATGAGTTGACTATTATCGCACCAGGTATTAATGCCAAAATGAATGAAATTCAATCAGCTTATGGAATTTTACAGTTAAAGTATGTGAATAGCTATATTTCAAAACGGATGGAAATTACTGATTATTACAGAAAACTGTTATGTAATATTCCAGGGATTAATTATGTTCAGGATATGAGTGACATAACCCATAATTTTGCTTATTTCCCAATATTTATAGATTCTGAAGTTTATGGTAAAACTCGGGATGAAGTATATGAAACCTTAAAGCGACACAACATATTCGGCCGACGGTATTTTTATCCATTGATAAGTCAGCTATCTGCCTATAGCGGAATCCCATCAGCAAAACCCGGAAACTTGCCAGTAGCTACAAGGGCCTCAGAACAAGTGATATGCTTGCCGATATATCCTGATCTGAGTATGAGCGATGTAAGCAGAGTTTGCAAAATCCTTCAAATATAATTAACTAATGAAGAATTCATTTTATTCTCAAAAAGAACTAAAAGGGCTTGGGTTTAAAACCTTTGGGAAAAGCCTGATGATAAGTAGGTTTGCCCGTTTTTATGACATTCAAAATATCCAAATTGGGAATTATGTCAGGATAGATGATTTTTGTATATTATCCGGGAATATCACACTTGGATCTTTTATACACATCTCAGCTTACTCCGCGCTATATGGAAAATTTGGAATTGAGATGCAAGATTATTCTGGAATTTCACCTCGCTGTACTATATTTAGTGCGTCTGATGATTTCTCTGGTGATTTTTTAATTGGTCCAATGGTTGATTCTAGTTTTACAAATCTTATTACCGGGAAGGTTATTATAAAAAAATACAGTCAATTAGGAAGCAATTGCATTGTTTTTCCGAAAGTTACAATTAATGAAGGAGTACTTGTCGGAGCGATGTCCTTAATTAAATATGATCTGGAAGCGTGGAATATATATAAAGGAATCCCAGCAACCTTATATAAAGAACGAAGCAGAAAACTATTAGATTATAATTTACATGAATAATCCAGGGAATTTGATGGTAAGTGTTTGTATGATAACATACAACCACGAAGATTTTATAGGTCAGGCTATAGAAGGTGTATTGATGCAAAAAAGCAATTTTAATATTGAGCTGATAATAGGGGAGGATGCTTCAACAGATAAAACAGCTGCAATTGTAAGTAAATATGTTCAAGATTATCCAGACCTTATTAAAGTTCGTTACAATAAATATAATTTGGGTATGATGACTAATGCAATAAACACATTGAAAGAATGCAGGGGCAAATACATTGCTATCTGTGAGGGAGATGATTACTGGACTTCCCCATTAAAGTTAGGGGAACAAGTCAATTTTTTAGAAGCAAACGAAGATTACGCAATGTGTTTTACACGATATAATGTTGTAGATTCTTCTGGTAATGTCTTGCAAAAAAATATTGGTTATAGTAAGGATCTTTCACATGAAGGTGTATTTTCAAAAAGATGTCCTCCCACACCGACCGTATTATTTAGAACTGATAGTTTAAACAGATGCCTCGATTCTAAAATATGGAATGAGCTTTACTATCCTGACCATGCTTTATTTGGATTTATCACTAAAGACGGGAAGGCTAAAAGCCTAAATATAAATTCTGTTAATTATAGGATTCATAAAGGAGGTGTATGGAGCCAGGATGGTTTTGACAAACGGTTATTTAAATCTCAAAGTAATCTTGAGATCATGAAGAAATATTTTAATGAATCAGGTGAGTTATATGCTATTGAAAAAGGAATACTGAATATAAAAAAGAAACTTTTACATTTTTATCTGTACAATAAAAGAATTAGAGATTTTTTTGAATTGAGTTATCAGATAATAGAGGAATATAAATTAAAGGGATTTTATCATTTGTTTATAATCTATTTGTATTTATTAAAAAAAATGGTTAAAAAGTCGTATAAAATTTTACAAGGAGTTGTCTTCATGAGGAGTTAAATAAATCATTTATAACAAAAAATCAGATGGCGAGATTACCCATAAAAGGTCCGTTATTAAGTGTATTTGTTCTGGCATATAATCATGATCGATTCATTAAGAAGGCGATTGAAGGAGTGCTTATGCAAAAAACCGATTTTGATTTTGAAATAGTAGTTGGGGAAGATTGCAGTACTGATAGAACCAGAGAAATATTAAGTGATTATTCTGAAAAGTTTCCAGAAAAATTCAAATTGCTTCTTAATGCCAAAAATCTTGGTGCAAAAATAAACCAAGCAATTGTTCTGGAAGCATGTAAAGGGGAATATATTGCACTCTGTGAAGGGGATGATTATTGGATTCTTCAGGATAAGTTGCAGAGACAAAAGGATTTTTTAGATGCAAATCCTGATTTCTCAATGTGCTTTACGGACAGAAGACTTATTGATTACGATGATAATATACTAAACAAAAGTTCCATCCCTGAAAATCGAAAAAGACACCTTGAAGCAGCGGATATTATTGGAGGTTTTACTCCTCCTACACAAACTGTTGTTTTCAGAAAATCATCTCTTGGAGATATGGATTCCTTTTTGGAGAAATACAAAACTGTTTATAATGGTGATATCTTTCTTTTCTCTTTTCTTTCTACAAGAGGGAAGGTTGGATACATTGATATGATCTCTGCGGCATACCGCATAAATGAGAATGGTGTTTACGGGGGATTAGATTTCACTAACCGTTTATATAACAGACTAAATACTCTTAGAGTTCTGAGAAAAATAATACCAGCAGAACATCGAAAACTTGTATTTAAAAGCCTAAAGGTAATTCTTCAAAGATTATTTGTCATAAATTTTAAAAGGCACCACTTCATAAGAGCGGCAAGAAATATCTTTTCACTTATCCTCTTAGACATCAAAACGCTTGATGTTAGTGTTTTACGAGCAATCCTATTACTAATTAAATGTAATTTATATAAAGATTTCATTATAACTGATTAGATGAATTCCAATCCATTCTTCTCAATTATTATCCCATTGTACAATTCTCAATGTTATATTAATTGGGCAGTTTATAGTGTAATAAATCAGACATTTACTGACTGGGAGATAATTATTATTGACGATGGTTCGAATGATTCCTCTCTTTACCTGGCTAAAGAGTTATCAAAGCAGTTTAATAAAGTCAAAGTTGTTCAGCATGAAGGAGAAGTCAACAAAGGAGTAAGTGCTACTAGAAACCTTGGGATAAAACATTCTAAAGGAGAATGGATTGCATTCCTTGATGCGGATGACATATGGCACCAGCATAAGCTTTACAGACAATTTGAAATAATTGGTAAAGAGGATTCAGACCTGGTATTTGTTTATTGTAAGGCTAAGCTTATTAATGAGGCAGGCATTGAGATATCCAATAACTCCCAATCGTCATATTATGGTAAGAAGCGAGTTTATGGCTCAGGTAGCCCCGGTATTTCTGTTAAGCCTTTTAAGTGGGTAATAAACAAGGGATTTGAGGCTCCGACATCCTCAGTTATAATTAGAAGAAAAATAATCGATGAATATGAAATTAAATTCAAAGAGCATTTAACTTATTCGGAAGATGCATTGTTTTGGTATGAGGTAATCAGGTATGGTAATGTTTATTATATTGACGAGACCTTGCTCGATTACCGGGTTCACTTAAATCAATGGAATGCATCTGTAAATAACGAAATTAAAATTGGCAGAAGATTTTTAGGCTATACAGAATTACTAAAATATAAAAATGATAAGAGTCTTGAAAAATGGATTTCTTTTTTGTTAATAAATAAAGGGTACAGAATAATTGTTCGTTAT
>CALMJY010000032.1 GCA_937864815.1 uncultured Bacteroidota bacterium | reverse complement strand
GCCAACTGCCAACTGTGTTAGAATGTCTTGCGGTCTTGCAGTCATGCGGTCATGCGGTCATGCTTTTGTCAGCCGAAGCCCTGGCGAAGGCTGGCAGTCGGGCAGTCCGGAAGGTTTACTTAAAGAAGTATTGTTCAAGCCAGTAGCGGTACATCGGATCCTGGAAAGAAAGCTCTCCGGCTTTACTGTCAAGAATGTCTTTTTCTATCAGGGCTTTTCTCGAACGTGTTACAACAGCAGACGAAGTGAGCCGGTATTTTGTGAGTACTTCATTCGATGAAAGAGCTTCTTCGCCTGCCACCATAGCCCTGAGAAGGTTAAGCTGATTGTCGGGCAATGCCTCAGTAATAGTGGCAAAAAGCAGACTTAACTGTTCCACGACTGAGATATGAGCCTGCTTTACAATTTCTTCAGTGCATGAATTTTCGGTACGAAGCCATACCTGCTGTGAGAGCTGCTGAACATAATAGGGATGATTATCTGCAAGCCTGACAATAATTTCAGCCAGCTCCACTGATATCTTTTTACCTGTGGCAGAAAATCTATTACAAATGAAGCTTTTCCACGATCCTGTATCAATCTTTTCAAGAAAAAGTACTTCTCCGAATTTGTAAAAAGGCATTGAAGGGTTAGTGAAAACATCGAGAAGCATATGGCGCTTACTTCCATACAGACAATATGAAACCTTCTGGTGCTGTTGCCAGTGGGAACGAAGCCGTTTCTGAAAAAAGAGCTGATCATCAAATCCTGCAATATTCTGAAACTCATCAACACAGATAACTATTTTAAGATTCTTCTCTGAAGCAATTTTCTCAGCCAGATCAAGGACCTCCTCAGGATTCTGCCTCAGCTCCTTCCAGTCAAAGTCGATGGAGAATTCATTAAGAGGATCAGGGCTGAGGACTATTTTTGGAAGAAGCTGCCGGAAAAATCGTCTGGCTGATTCAACGGCTTCCTCCCACCTTGAAGATGTTACCCTGAGCACAGCCATAGCAAGAAGTTTATAAAACTCCTCCTCGTCCCTTACATTAAACAGATCTACACTGCAAATACGCAGAGGACTTTTCCCGGTAAGCGCTGTTTCGGCAGCCTTCGATACCAGTGAACTCTTCCCCCATCTTCTGGGAGAAATAATAATTGTATTGATAAGCGACCTGAAGTTTGTAACCAGCAGAGCAGTCTCCCTCTCCCTGTCAGTGAAATTTTCACTCTTCGCTATTTTACCAAATACAAAAGGAGTATCCATATTTATGTTCCTGTTATGATACAAATTTATGAAACTTTTTTGTTTGAAACAAATTTGTTACAAATTAATATTGTCGTGCGGTCGTGCTTTGTCAGCCGAAGCCCTGGCGAAGGCTGACGGTCCTGTTATGCCATTGTTCCAACTAACTTACGAAGCTTTAGTCGCTGCTATGCCTTGCTGTGTTTTTTATCACGGAGTAATTCTTCTGAATGATCCGGGCTCAATTTTGAATGCAAAGTTAAAATCGAATCCTCCATAACCATCAATTGTATCAAGCGGAATTATTTCCTTGTCATTGATGTCATACCAGGTCAACTTGCTTCTATCGTAGTTGATAATTTTTCTTTCAGGGTCATGGAATATGCCACTGGTAGATAGTATCCAGTAATTCTGTTTAGTTGATTTGCGATAAGTGGTATCAAACACTACTATCAGCATAGCATCCTTAAGTTTGATATATTTTTCATCAGATCCGTTGTCGTTGCCCAGTTCAAGCCATCTGCTTACAATAGCATTACTGTCATTGATGCAATTGAAAGTTGCCTTATAGCTGAACTGATTCAGATCAATATTATGCTTTTGTATAACTGGTTCCCACCATTCGGACGGGGATGCAATCTGACCGGAACCCGGATTTTTCTTTTTGTTACAGGATACAGAAAGGATAATGACCATTAAGATCTGAAGAAAAATTAGATTTCTGAAAGTCATGGTTGAAGGGATTTGAATTTTTGACTTGAGTATATAAATATATAAATTATTCTTTGAAAGTGGGATAGATTATGATAACATGATTACAGTGTTTTCTTAGGTGATCGGTAATCAGTAATCGGTGATCAGTAATCGGTAATCGGTAAGTTAATTGTCATACTGCCAACTGCTTACTGCCAACTGCCAACTGTGTTAGAATGTCTTGCGGTCTTGCAGTCATGCGGTCATGCAGTCTTGCTTTGTCAGCTGAAGCCCTGGCGAAGGCTGGCGATCCTGTTATGCCTTTGTGCCTTTGCGCCGTTGTGCCGTTACACCTTAACCTGAGCTTGCCAAAGGGTGCGCCTTCGCGACAGAGGGGCAATTGACTACTGAATGACAATGAATGACTATTGTATGACTATTTCCTCCTCCCCTCTATTCCAAATAATCTATCCCCCTTACCTCATACACAATATCCTTCCCCACCTGTCTCAGAGTTACCCTGTCACCGGCTTTCTTATTTACCAGTACTCTGGCTATGGGTGAAATAAAGGAGACTTTCCCTTTGGAAATGTCTGCCTCATCCACACCCACAATCTGTATAGTCTGAATAATTCCTGATCCTTCTGTTTTTAGTTTAACAGTTGCACCGAATCGTATTTCATTCTTTGGCTGGGCCTTTAAATCAACTATCCTGGCTTCAGCAATCCGGTTATTAAGCAGCTGAAGCTTTGCATTAATAAAGTTCAGCTCTATCCGTTTTTCATCCTCGCTTGTGCTGTTCAGACTACTTCTTTCATTCTCAAGCGTCTGTTTTTCAGCCAGTAACTGATTCATGCCTGCCGGGGTGACAAAGTTTGTAACACCTGCAGGCAGATAGGCTCTCTGAGGAACTATAGGAACCTCTTCCTGATCATCTTCCTTAACAAAACCTCTGCTCATGGCCTGTTTATTTTTGTAATAAGCTAAATTAGGAAAAATTTGGGATTGCTATAAAGGCTTTAGAGGCTATAAAGGCTTTAGAGGCTGTAAAGGGGTTAGAAGCTGTATGACTCAGTAAGGGTGGTAATAGTTTTAGGTAATCGGTAATCGGTAATCGGTAATCGGTGATCAGTGATCAGTAATCGGTTTGATCGGTAATCAGTTGGTAGCACCGGGGAGGTTACACAGGGTGACACAGAGATCTATAATACAATACCTCTGTGAATTCTCTGTGTAACAAATCAGGAAACTATCGAACTATTGAACAATCGAACAAAAAACCCACCCCCAACCCCTCCAGGGAGGGGAGCCTTTATTCCGAACCATTGAACGCGGAACCCGGAACCATCACCGAATCAACATCCCCCTCGCCTTTAACTCCCCCGGCAGAATACTGTAATAAACAAACCTGTTTACCGGTGTATCTACTCCGTATTTTTCACCAAGCCTGACAACAGTACCGTTCTGGTATTCAATCTCCGAAGGCTTCTTTTCCCATACATCCCTTGTAAGCGAAGATGTGGTTTCATAAGGATAGGTATCAATGAAGGAAACAGATCTTTCCACAAAATCAGATTCAACATTCACCCCTATTTTACGTGACAGCTGATATACCTCCGTGAGCAGATCGATCATCATCTTCCTGTTTTCCTTAACGGATCTCAGCTCTCCGTATGTTGTGCCTGTAACAGCCAGTAGTCCGCTTGTGCAGATCGAAATAAACTTTTTCCACAAATCGGCTTCAATATCGTCTGATATTTTTGATGCTATCTCAGCTGTCTTCAGTACATTAAAAATCTTATTCAGTCTTTCTGTTTTGGATTTGTCAGTTTCACCAAAAACAATAGCCGGTGTTACTGCAGAATGGTTAATCACTCCCGGTGATTCAACATTACAGAATATACGGCACAAACCTCCCAGAATTTTTTTCCTGTCAATCTTTTCAGACAACTCTTCCGCTGCCAGCACACCATTCTGAAGCGGTAAAATGATGGAATCCGGATGGAGGATCCTGTTCAGATCATCCCTGATCTCTTTTATCTGCCATGCCTTGACACCAAGAATAACCAGATCGGGGCTTTCTATTTCAGTTATCTTTTCCGTCACTTTTAATTTATCCACCTTAAAATCGCCTAGTATACTCTTAACAGTCAGTCCTTTGTCAAGCATCGCCTTAAGCTGTTCGCCACGTGCAACGAATGTTACATCAAATCCCGCCCTTACGAGTTTTGCACCAAAATATCCTCCTACTCCACCTGACCCGATAATTGCTGTTTTCATCTGATCAACATTACTGATTCAAATAAACTGACAGATTAATCTATTGATAAAATTATTCCAATTTACTAAATAATATGAATTTGTGTGTTAAGGGGCAGGGTTTAGGGAGTACGACACACGGGACAGGGAAGGGAACGGTAATCGGTAATCAGTAATCGGTAATCAGTAATCGGTAATCAGTATAGTTAATCCGTGAGGTTACACAGAGAGACACAGAAATTCACATGATTTACTCTCTGTGGTTCTCTGGGCTCCTCCTGATTTCCTCTGTGTAACCAGTTATTCAGGAACCAAATTCCCAGCTTACTATTTCATTGAATGCAACCCGATTGTATTTCCTTCAGTATCCATTACAATTGAACAGAATCCGTACTGACCGATCGGGAATTTTTGCTGTAACACCTGTCCTCCTGCTTTTTCAACTCTCGATGTTTCTGAAGCACAATCGTCACAGGTAAAATAGACCAGAGTCCCACCAGTGCCAGGTTTCATTTCACTTGTTTTGCAAAGTGCCCCGCTGATATTTTCTCCCCCTTCGGTCCACGGAAAACTGAGCATTTCCAGATCACCGGTATCACCCGGTACCTGCATCGGAATCATTTTGATCTTTAAAACTGCTTCGTAGAACTTCTGAGCCCTGCCCATATCGTCCACGTAAATTTCCACCCAGGTAAAAGGGTTCTTTGATTTTGTCGACATATGTTTCTTCCGGTTAAGTTTAGATTCCTATCATACTAAACACATATCATACCCATTTTGTTT
The DNA here is from genome assembly GCA_937864815.1 of uncultured Bacteroidota bacterium. Classification (GTDB taxonomy): domain Bacteria; phylum Bacteroidota; class Bacteroidia; order Bacteroidales; family VadinHA17; genus LD21. The sequence continues at coordinate 11,913 of CALMJY010000032.1, read as the reverse complement.
TATTTCCAACCTGAAACCTGGAACCTGGAACACTACTACACTAAAGCTTCGTAGTGCAAAGCCTGTAACCAAATAGATTATGAATCGTTATAAAACCTCTTGCTGTCGCCACTGTCAATGGCACACGTGTCCATATACCTCCCCATTCCCCCTTACCGCCATCACTGATATAGATCTGCCATCCAGAGCCATCGTCAGGAATAACTATTATACTGAGTGTACGATTGCTGCTGCTTCTGGCTACCATATAATAATAAGGATACTTCGGCATTTTCCTGACAGTAAAAACCGAACTGAAAACTTCACCTTCGAAAATGAGGAATTCCATTGTTACTGTTAATCTCAATGAGTCGAATGGTCCGGAATAATAATGATCATACTGATCTGCCCAGAAAGCATATTCCTCCTCCTCATAACTTTCAAAATCGTATGTATTGGTATCAACAGCCAGACTGTATTTTCCTGTAACCTCTTCAAAAGCACCTATATACCACCTTTTAAACATCCCCACGCGGATCTGCTTGTTTTGCGCAGAAACAGAAAGCACTATAAAAATTACCGGGAGTATCAGTAAAAGTCTCTTCATCTATACATTAATAATCTCAATCAGTTCCTGTATCAACATTTCAGGGACTGATTTGTTTCACAAAACATATGCTGTTACCCACCCCAACATACTGACCAAAGTTGGGTATTAACTGATAACCTCTTTTCCGGTACAGTCCAATGGCCTCCTGTTGTTTCAGGCTTGTTTCAAGAATGCATTTGCTGTACGATAACTCCGATGCCCATTTCTCAAGTTCCCTGAGTACATTTTCTGCAATGCCCTTTCTCCTGTGGGACGGCACGACAAACATACGCTTTACCTCCATGGTGTTGGGGGCAAATTCCTTAATGGCTCCGCAGCCTGCAGGTTCTCCATCCTCATATGCTACAACCACATGCTTTATTTTATCAAGCGTATTGAACTGTGAGTAAAAATCATGCTTATCCCCGTTCCTTATTGCCAGATCAGCATCTAGTAAGCTTACCAGCTTCAGGAAGTCGGGATCGGTGGAGTTGGTTCTGGTAATGGTTGTCACTGTATCCTTGTTTGGGGCAAAGATAGGGATAATTGTCTTCTGGTCTTCTGGTCTTCTGGTCTTCTGGTCTTCTGGTCTTCTGGTCTGCTGGTCTGCTGGTCTTGCAGTTCTGTGATTCTGAAGGTATCGCCCTCTGTGTTCCTCTGTGCTCTTTGTGTCTCTGTGGTTATAACAGATTGTTGATAATTTTCTATAAAGTATACATCCTCATCCTGTACCAGGTTGGAAGTAATAATTACTTTTAAAAAATCAGCCCCTGCATTTTAGGTAATGATATAGTATTGATTATTAACTCGATAAGTTATGGCACAACAGTATCTGGATCATGCAAAGGCAATCCTGACCTCCAAACGTTCGAATTTCAAAGGGGGAAGCAAGGAGTCAGGGATTATCTCCCTGTTCGGGTATCAGAACGAATACGATCTGAGGGAAGGTTATCCGCTTCTGACCACAAAAAAGATGGCTACAAGATCGATGTTCCATGAGACAATATGGTTCCTGAGAGGCGATACAAATATAAAGTATCTGGAAGACAATAACGCCCCTGTATGGAGACCCGATGCTTTCCAGGCCAATCTTCCCGGGATGAAGAAAGAGGGTATTTTTCCTGAAGGTATAGCAAAGTATTCACCCGACTGGGATAAGGCAATGGAAGAGTATGGCCAGAGGGTAAGGGAAGATGCTGATTTTGCAGCAAGATGGGGCGATGCCGGACCAATTTATGGCAAACAGTGGAGAAGATGGGAATACTATGATCATGAGAAAGGGAGATTTGTTGAGATAGATCAGCTGCGTGATATGATTGAAGGTCTGAAAAAGAAACCTACCGGCAAGAAACATATTGTTGATTCATGGAATCCGGGTGACACTCCGAAAATGTCCCTGCCCCCTTGTCACGTTTTATACCAGGCCACAGCCAACGAGGAGGGTGAGATGGAACTGCAGCTTTACCAGAGAAGCTGTGATCAGTTCCTGGGTGTTCCTTTCAATATAGCCAGCTATGCTGCTCTTACCCAGGTAATTGCACAGGAAGCAGGGATGATACCAAAAACATTCATCCATACTTTCGGCGATTCCCATTTCTATGCATCGATCGGGAAAAGAACGATGTGGCACAAGGAGAATTTCAGGGAGGTACAGAAAAGAATCAGGGCTGTAACGGCAAAAGAGGGTTACCTCGAAGTAGCGGAATGGATCAACAAAAATGCCCCTGCAGACGGCAATGAGGAAAAATATGATCATGTAACAGCTATACTGGAGCAGTTATCGAGAGAACCAAAACCTTTGCCAAAATTACGCATCACAAAAAAACCCTTTGATCAGCTGACTATCGATGATTTCGTTGTGGAGGATTATGATCCGCATCCAGCAATCCGAAGAAGCATGGCGGTGTAATCTACTACAAGATCTTTTTACCACAAAGGACACAAAGTGCCTCAAAAAGGTGCACAAAGGATTATCAATCAAATATAAAAAACTTTATTTACTTTGTGTAACTTTGTGATATCCTTTGTGTTACTTAGTGGTAAGAATTAAATTTATGAAAAATGGAGGAGTTGGTTTTTGCTTTCCCGACCACGGAGCTTTGGAACTTACTCACCTATAAAGAGCGGGGATTCATCCGGGGCAGCAGTGATGCCCTGAAGATAATTGTCCGGAATGGGATATTCCGGAAAAGGGAGGAGCTGGAGGCAGATCCTTCCTTTAAACAGATCATTCCCTACGGGGTGATTTCCTGCAAAGATTCATATTATTTGTTTAAGAGGAGTTCCGGACAGACTGAAAAGAGACTGCAGAACCTGTACTCACTGGGAGTGGGTGGACATATGAATCCGGGTTGCTCAAAAGATAATGATGAACAGTTTATTATTGATGAACTGAAAAGAGAATTATCCGAAGAAATCAGATTATCAGATGGTTGCCTGATAGAGGCTATTGAGTTCATTGGTTTCATAAATGATGATACAATACAGGTCGGCAGATTTCATATCGGACTTTTATATAACATCAGGCTATCCGGCAAAGATGCAATTGTTAATGAAACAGATAAAATGACAGCAGAATGGATCGATAAACCATTATTGTCGGAGTTCTATGAAGGCATGGAAACCTGGACGAAAATTGCGTATGATCATTATATCAGGTGAGTGGGAGGAAGGGAGAAGTGGAGATTGGGTGAATGAGAGTAATTCTTAATAATTTGTCCTCCTTCGTCGGACGTAATTCAGCTTCGCTGTAATTAATTGTAATTTATCCGCCAGCCGGCGGACGTAATATTACAATGAATTACTACTGATTTACTACTGATTTACTACTGAATTACCAGAATTTCCCCCGAACCTTCGAACCTTCGAAACCATCAATCCCTTCACCCCCAAATTATTTCGCCGCCGGACCCAAAAATTCGATATCCATAAAATACTTTTCAGGATCATTTCGGTCGATGTAAACATCAATGGTTTTACGCCCTGCAAGAAGTGTACGCGGTTCTTCCCAGATGTACCTAATTGTGTGTGTATATTCCCTGCCTGTCATGGGATCAGCCCATTGGCAGAAGATATAATATGGATGCTTGTTCATGATAGTCGTTTCCATATCGATATCTATCTTCAGAATCTGAGCCTCAACTTTCCTTCCTGTTGTCTTGAAACTGTTTGAAGTTCTGGCCCTCTTCCTGTTGGTATAGACCATATAGATATTAAACAAAAGCAACACAGAACCCCAGAATACTGTTTTCTTTCCTCCCTTTTTTCCATCTGATGTGCGGCATTTATCAGGATTATCTATCAGGTAGAAAACCTTAACTTTATCACCGTTATGACGTTTCCTACTGCCCTTAATGGGATGTCTTCCAAGATAAGTTCTCTCTACTCCATCGTCAGAAGTGTACTTGATTTCATAGGTTGAAAAACCACTGTTAACAACAGTACCCTGTGTTATTTTTGCTTTTTTCTGATAAGCCGATGCTTCAAAGTAAATTACCACACCAGCAGTTATTACTATTGCACAGATTACAAAAAGAATTTTGGTTCCGGTATTCATTGTATCAGGTTTTGTAGTTAAAGAGTAAATATAATAAATCTAAAGGCTCTGTGTTACTCCGTGCTCTCCGTGCCTCTGTGGTTTAAAATGAATTTCTGTTGAACCTGGAACTATTAATTCCGGTCGTACTCCCCCTCAACCATCACCTCCTTAACTGCTTCGAGGTACCCGAATCCATTGAGCATGTCAGGTAAAAGATAGCTTCCTTCCACCCATTCGTTCCAGGCATTTATGGTGATCAGTTTTGGCTGTTCCGGATGACTGTCGGCATATTTTTTTGCCTTCGTCAAAAGGGCTGCAAAGCTCTGCGGTGTATTGTGATAGTGGACAACATCATGGATTCCTTTTGCAGGGAAACGGGGTGTATCATCCCATCCTATTGATACACAGGGAAAAACAGGCACATCAAGTATTGAGTCCATCTGCTCCCTGATCTTTACCGAATTGGCGCCGTAAACAAGATAATCTTCATTAAGTCCTCCCATATTATACATGGCAACGCTATTGAAGCCCATAGTTTTCACACTGCCGCTGAATTTAGCAGCTGCCTCCGGCGACATAACTGCTCCACCTCCCTGATTCCATTGTATATGAAGCCCTGGGAATCCGGCCTTTTTTACTTCATCACGGAAATAATCGAGAGCTTTACGGGCCTCCGCCTCACTGTTTCCAAAGCTTTCCATAAGTTTCTGAATGCTGAAAACCGAGAATACAGGCTCACCGTTGATTTTAAAATAGTTCGGGCGCTTAAAATACTGATTGATGACCCTGTCGACAATGATCTGGTAATTTTTCCAGTCAACTTTTGCATCCCACAGGATATCTGTCTTGTCGCCATAACGGTGATAGTTCCAGTAATTGTACTTCACATCATGATTGGCCCACATGATATAGAACTGCATTTTTTCATTGTTTGATGCTTTAAGGAAGCCATCATTTAGGGCGCTCTCAAGGAAAGGCCCTCCCTCATACCAGTACCAGTCATACACAAATATACTGATACCATGATCTGTGGCAGCATCAATCCATTTTTCAACCACTTTCGGATCGTTGTCCATTTCGTAACCCCAAAGTGGCTGACGGGGCTGGTAATGACCATCAAAACGTGGATTGCCTTTTTTTATCACTTCCCATTCACCGGTACCTTCCGGCCAGAGCTTATCCCTTCCGAGCGCATCATCATGACATGACGGCCATATATATGCAGCCACATAATAATCACTCTTTGCCGGTTTCTCAGCCTGTGTTGCTGTCTGAACACCTGATGTACATGCTGATAGAATCAGCGGTAACATAATTGCGCTTATCCTGATAAATGAGTTCTTCATGCGAATAAAATTTCAATCAATTTAATAAAAATTTCATGACAAAGACTATTAATTCTCTGTGAACGGGAAAATGATAACTTTACATATTAAAATGATTTCAGAAATAATTACTAAACTTCATATGAAAAGGTTAATTCTTTTTTTGAGTCTGATATCTATAACCATCAGCTTTACCAACGGCCAGCAGTCAGTAAGTGGTTCATGGTATGTTAATCCCGAGGATCTTATAAAGGATATTTATGTTTTGGTATCAGGAAAAAACAGCGAATCGGTCGACTGGCCGAAAGTGAGGTCATTATTCGACGATGAAGCGGTAGTTGTCCTTAGGGTATCAAGGGATAAATCAACCAGTTTCACTGCCGACGGATTCATTCAGGATTTTAAGGATTTCTACCAGTACCCCGAGGTGAAAGCAAATGGTTTCGAAGAGAAGGTCCTTGCGATGAAAAGTATGGTTTATAAGGATATTGCCTTTGTATCAACAGTATATTCTGCTGCCATAACCGGAAGCCAGCGACCTCCAACACGCGGTGTCGACCTCTGGCTGCTCAGCAAGCATGATGGCCTCTGGAAGATTACATCAATTGTTAATGAGGTCATCCCTGCCGGTCAGGAGCTTCCCGATGTACCTGAGTGGAAGTTTTAATTATGTCATGCGGTCTTGCGGTCTTGCAGTCTTGTGGTCCGGTTGTAACGTTGTTCAAATATATACTATCAAACACCATAAATATGCTACGCTTTAAATCTCTGTCCATTCTTCTTTTACTGGTTCTTTTAATCCAGCCCCTGGTTTGTCAGACTGAATACAGGAATCTCGATATTGTTTATATCGGAAACAGCATAACACAGGGCTCTAAGCAGGCTGAAGAAACACCTCCTGCTTATGCAACAAAACATATCAGGACATTAAATGGGATTGAGTCGGCCAGCTTCCTCAACCGCGGCAGGAGTGGCTATACAACAGTGGACTTCCTTCCGGCTGCCGGTGGAGAGCTTTCAAAGGTGATTGAGGCAGTCAGATCATTTCATACCGTCAGTTCGCGACTGCTGGTCTTTTCGATATCACTGGGAACTAACGACAGCGCTGAAGAAGGCCCCAAAGGATCACCCCTCTGGCCGGAAGAGTACCACACAAACATTAAAGCTATTACCGACAAGCTTCTGGCTGAATTTCCTGCTTGCAAAGTGGTTTACCAGCAGCCTATATGGTACAGCGAAACAACATATAACCGGTCGAGATATCTTAAAGCCGGACTTGCCCGTCTGCAGACTTACTTCCCTGAACTGAAAGCACTTGTTGAAGAGTATTCAGAGATAAAACCCGGACAGGTTTTTATAGGTGATACAAAAGCATTCGACTACTTTAAGGAAAACTATCTGACAGATCTGATACCTGAGGCAGGTAATGCCGGGACCTTTTATCTGCATCCTAATAAGAAAGGAGCCGAAGCACTGGGCAAATTCTGGGGTGATGGAATATACAATGCAATTACCGGGAATTAACAAAAGGACAGAAAGCAAATAACAGAGTCTACTTTTTCATCCACTTTGGATGCTGCTCTGCAATTTTCCTGTATACAGGACAGGTCTTGTCGTGTGTTCCCGGAAGGTAGCCGATGCTCATCATAAATTCGTTGACTATCTCACCTCCGGTGAAAGTAAAGGTCTTTTTGAACAGTTTCACCCATTCAGCAAGCGTCAGCGGATGATGCTGCTCAAGCCATTTCTCAAAAGAGCCATATTCTTTCTGAAGTGCCAGGACAACCTTTGCATTTTCAATTGCAGCATTTATTTTCAGCCTGTTGCGTATAATACCGGCATCATTAAGTAATCTCTCCCTGTCCTTTTCCTTGTATCCGGCTACCTTTTTCACATCGAAGTTGCTGAATGCCTTGCGGAATGCCTGTTCCTTTTTCAATATGATCTCCCAGTTCAGTCCTGCCTGGTTTATTTCAAGGATCAGTCGTCCGAACAGCTCATTATCATCATGCAAAGGAAAACCATAATGGTTGTCGTGATACTTCTTATGGAGCTCCTTTTTTGCTCCATCCGGCAGAGTTTCAATGTATTCGCAATAAGTCATGATAGCTTGTTTTGGTTTACAAAGTAGTGATATTTATGTATATTTGAGACTGCAAATGCAAAATACAATGAAGAATTTATCCTGCCTCAGAATCAGCATTATTACAGCCTCAATACTATTCCTGAATACAACTTACGGATCATCACAATCAAAAGATAGCGAAAGAGTTCCGCCTGTGGTATCAGCGGAGTGGCTTAATCAGAATATTTCCAAAACAGGAATTATTATCCTTCATGTTACCCCGGTTCGGCTTGACTACGAAATCGGACATATTCCCGGAGCACGTTTTCTGTGGCCGGGATATATTATAATTTCTACTGAAAATGAATCAACAATACCTGCCCCTGCTGAGCAGGCAGAAGAAAAGCTAAAGGAACTTGGGGTAAATAATGATTCCCATGTTATTCTTTGCGGACTCTATGGAAATGTTATCCAGGTTTGCAGAGTTTTTGTAAATCTTGAACACTATGGTCTCAGGGGAAAGGTATCAATATTAAACGGAGGCTTCGAAGCATGGAAAAATGCCGGATATGAAACCTCAACTGCAAGTCCTGAAACTGTCAAAGGAAATTTCAGAATTAACACTTATGAAAATCTTGTTGGAGGCGAATTTGTCAGATCAGCTCTGAATAATAGTGCATATACAATTATTGATGCGAGGCCGAAAGCCCAGTACGATGGCACAACAGGAACACCCAGGGCCGGTCATCTGCCCGGGGCAAAGAACCTGCCTCAGGCAGATATGTATGATTCTAAAAGCTTTATGTTCAATGAAGAGGAACAAATCAGGAAAGCTTTTGAAAAGATAAATATTTCTCCGGGTTCCAGACCAATAGTCTATTGCCATTTAGGATACTCAGCGAGTGTTGTTTATGTGGCATCCATTATTGCAGGCTATGAACCCTTGCAGTACGACGGCTCAATGGAGGAATGGGGAAGCCATTTCGACTGGCCGATGGAGAAGAATGAATAAGCTTCTATTGTCATTCACTTTGCTGTCATTTATTGTCATTTGTCCGCCAGCTGGCGGACGTCATTGGTTGTAATTACTAATAATGACAACTGAATGACTATGAATGACCATGAATGACTATGAATGACTATAAATGACAATAAATGACTATGAATGACTATGAATGACTATGAATGACTATGAATGACCATCACTAAACTCCTGCTGAATCTAATCCGAGGCCTGTCAATTATCTTTAATCCTGCTGATTCCAGCCTGGAAATCATCTCATTAAAGGATCGTTTTGTTACATGAATAACCGGCTCAACTACCAGGATTTTTCCTCCGGGATTCAGTAATGACTTCATTTCTTCAATGAAACTGCGCTGATCAGGAACTTCATGTACCATCCAGAATGTGAGAATAAAATCCACTTTCCGGTTGATCCCTGTCCGTTCCGCTTCACACTTGTGTGGCTCCACTCTCGCTCCAAGACCAGAGCTATTAACCTTATGCAGCATCTTATCAAGCATCTCCTGCTGCAGATCAGCCGCAATTACCTTTCCTGATTCACCTGCCAGCCTGGCAAGCTCAACTGTAAAGTAACCCGGTCCGCAGCCCATATCCAGAACTGTCATCCCCTCCTTTACAAATGGTTTTAATATCTTTTCCGGCTTGTGTATTATTCGTCTAAGAAAATTATCGAGACTTCCGGAAAAAGCTGCAGGACAGACATATGGTGTTGACATGGCTTTTATGTTAGTTGTTCAAATGTAGTAAATATTATCATAATGTCTTCTGGTCTGCTGGTCTGCTGGTCTTTCTAAATTACTACATCGTTAGGTTACTTTATTCTGATGAGATCTGAATATTTCAATCTAAAACACGTTTTACTTAAAGACTGTGTACCTTTGTAAAAATTTTAATGAAATGAAACATATCTTAAACTATGCGATTATAGCTCTTATTGCTCTTGCAATTTCAGGATGCGAAGAGGATAGCAATCCTGATCCTGAAATGATAACCGGAACCGGGCCAGTCGTGAACAAAACACTGGAACTCCCCTCATTCAATAAAATTGAACTCACCGGCACAGCCGATTTTAATATTTCTATAGGCAGTCCTCAGGCAGTTGTTCTAAATGCCCAGCAGAACATTATAGATGTAATGAGCATTAAGGTTGAGGGGGAGACTTTGAAAGTGGGACTAAAAAGTAATGTATCAATATCCACACCTGAAGGGATACACTTCGACATAACAGTTCCATCAATGACAAAGATCTTACTTGCAGGTGCCGGGGACTTTGAACTCTCAGGCAGTGACCAGAATGAGCTGTCAGTAATTATTACAGGAGTCGGGGATATCAGAGCTTATGATATGAGGGTTCGCTACTGCAATATTTCTGTTGTAGGTGTGGGCAACTGCCAGGTAAATGTCATCAATGGCCTGACGGCAAGTATCACCGGTGTGGGAAATATTTATTACAAGGGAAGTCCGACAATCAGCTCAACAATAACAGGCGTAGGGCAAATAGTTAATTCTAATTAAATAAATCTGAAAGCAGATTGAAGAGGGCAAAGTCATTTAACAGTAATCCTTTTTCCCGAACAGCCGTGATCGGTTTCCGGCAACCAGGCTGTAAATCCAATCACGGATAAAGGGAGGCACAAACCTGAAGCGGTTCATCCTGTCGTGTCTTCTGAGAAACCAGGCAAGCCTGTCACAAAGGTTGCAGTTACCATCAAATAATACTGTTCCGGTCATGTATCTTTAACATTACCCTGTTTGTTTTGTTCACCCCATCTCCCCCTCACCCCATCTCCCGGTCTCCCATCTCCCGGTACAATTCCACTTACTTCCGTACATCCGGTTCAAAGAACACCCACTGAACGGATGAAAATTTCTTTTTGAGCTCTGCCTCACAGGTGTTTATATTGGTAATGAGCTGTCCGACAGAATCAACAGCAGCCATTTTAGCTTTTACTGCAATCATAATGCCCGGACCTAACTGAACAGTAATTAGATTCAGAACCCGGTCAACTTCCGGCCGTGATTCAAGGAATCTCTTTATCTCATCACGTGTTTCAGAATCAGAACTCTGCCCGATCAGCAGGCTCTTGACCTTTATGGCGAGAAAAATTGAAATAAAAATAAGCAGGACCCCAATGCCAATGCTTCCCATGGAATCAAATACCGGATTCCCTGTTACAATTGAAAGAATAACTGCAATAAGTGCAAGGAATAGACCCAGCAAAGCGGCAATATCCTCACCCAGAACAACAACAAGTTCACTCTGACGGGTGTTTTTAACCCAGGTCCAGAGAGTCATGTTGTGCCGGATTTTATTGATCTGCGTCACACAACCATAAAGAGATGCTGCCTCTAGTACAATGCTGACAGATAATACAATTATAGCTATCATCGGACTTTTCAATCCTTCGTGTGAACTCAATTTATGAATCCCCTCATAAACAGAGAATAAGCCACCCATGCTGAACAAAATAATTGCGACTACAAAGGACCAGAAATAAATCTCCTTACCGTATCCCAGGGGATGTTCCTGGTCAGGCTCTCTTGTTGATGCTTTTAATCCCAGGAATAATAATCCCTGGTTACAGCAATCAGCAAATGAATGTATTGATTCGGCGAGCATTGCCCCGGAGCTGGTAATTATTGCAGCCACTGTTTTTGTAATTGCAATGCCAAGATTGGCAAGCAATGCAAACATTATTGATTTTGTCGATGTGTCGTTATGGGACATAGGTTGTAATACTGAAATTGATCAAAGATAGCTTGAATCTGGCCATTGTGTGCTATTAGTAGTCAGAACTAATCATTTGCAAAGGCTGTTGAAAAACTTTTTTACCACTGAGGACACAGAGTTTTCACAAAGGGTTCACAGAGATAAAAACATGATTATCATTTCTTTGTGGCCTCTGTGAATTGTCTCTGTGCTCTCTGTGGTTAATGGTTTTTAGTTTTTTATGCCTAAAGGTTATTCCTCAGGATTGGCATCCACCTTAAACGGAACCTCCTTATTCGCAACCGCATATCCGAGACTGAAGACCATTTTTGTTACCTGTTCCATCTTTTCATAGTCGATCTTTGCCTCATCGTCGGTTACCTGGTGAACATCTGCATGAATGCCGGTATGGAACATCACAGCAGGTACTCCCTTTTCCCAGAAGCTCTCATGATCGCTTCCCCCTGCCTCAATGTCTTCACCTTTGTCAATAACTTTTAGTGATGTCTTTTCAGCTGTCGAATTAATCAGCTTCATAAGTTCGCTGCTCTCATGTTTAGTATAGAGTATTACCTCCCCTGGTTTTGTGGCATCCATATCCATTCCGTAAAATTTCCCTGTATCGGCAGGTGTCCATGTCCGTCCGATCATGTCGAGATTAATATTAAGCACGGTCTTTTCAA
>CALMJY010000031.1 GCA_937864815.1 uncultured Bacteroidota bacterium | reverse complement strand
ACACTATCCTCTTCGTCGGCAGCGTCAGATGTGTATAAGAGACAGCTCTACTACTTACAGTCTTAGCTTGACGGCTATGCTCTCTCCCGCGGGAGAGGGGCTAAAGCTTTACTATAGTGATTTTTCCTCCCCTTCTCCCCCGGGAGAAGGGGTTGGGGGATGAGGTAAATAAAGGATTTCCGACGTTATTAACAATTGTTGATAACTACTGTTTATATCAGGTTTACAACAACAATACCCTAAATTTGCATTTTGACCATTCCCGTATTAAATTTGATCTATCAGGTGAGCGATAAAAGACTGCTCGAATGAAGTGGAGACAGAAACAGGTACTTAATTGAATCAGGATCTGTCTCGGTCAGACCTCCGGGTCTGCGCGGCATGAGAGCCGAAGTCTGAACTAAGGGACTCCGCGCCCCCGATGTTCAGAAGATCACCAGAGATCGGAAACGTTCTTTAAGCGATTGAGTCACAGGGCTTCAGAAAATGAAGGGCTTCGGCCACGGGTTATCTGAAACTGATGCCACAGCCTTCGGGCAGTGAGCAGAAGCGCCTGAATGACACTTCGTCCCGGAAAGTCCCGCTTGCGGGAACAAAAGGACAGCCGGATGGTTTTGCCGTAACACGCATTACCTGAAAGCCATGGGTTGCTTAGCGGATCTAGTATCTCAGCATGGCAGCCGGTCAGAATAACAGTAATCTGACATCGTAAGCAGCCTCGGCCGCAAACGATGGATGGGAACTACTCCTAGCGATTAGTTCCCATTATTGTTTTTATACACTCCATTTTTTATAATCCCATGCCAGACCTATTCCCTTTATGAATATCTTTGAAGGCTGATATTATCTTATACCGGAATGACATATTCAAAGCTTGCAGATTTCATAATAAAGCTTGAACGGGAAAACGAACTGATATCAATTGAACAATTCGTCGATCCTGTTCTCGAGATCACTGAAATAACCGACCGTATTACCAAATCAAAGGGAAAAGCTTTGCTCTTTAAAAATACCGGTACTTCTTTCCCACTGCTTATTAATGCTTATGGTTCTGATAAGCGCATGCTGATTGCACTTGGCCGCAACAGTTTCGAAGAGGCAGGACTTGAAATTGAAAGTATATTTACAAGTCTGACAGATAAAAAAATCTCGCTTTCGGATAAGTTACGGATACTACCAAATCTTCTGAAAATGGGAGCATTAATGCCTTCCTATTCCGCTAGCAAAGGTTCATGCCAGGAGGTAATTCACAAAGATCCCGATCTTGGTATCCTGCCTGTCCTGAAATGCTGGCCACACGACGGAGGCAGGTTTATCACCCTGCCTATGGTACATACTGTACATCCGGAAACAGGCAAATCAAATGTAGGAATGTACAGGATGCAGATACTTGACAGGAATACAACTGCAATGCACTGGCAAAGGCATAAAACAGGGGCTAACCATTTTGAGGCATGGAAAAAAACAGGACAGAGGATGCCTGTCTCAGTTGCTCTCGGTGGTGATCCTGTCTATGCCTACTCAGCAACAGCGCCTCTTCCTGAAAATATAAATGAATATATTCTTGCAGGATTCCTGCGGCGTAAAAAGGTTAAACTGGTCAAATGCCTCACAAACGATTTATATGTCCCAAGCGATGCAGACATTATTATCGAAGGGTATGTCGATCCATCTGAGAATCTGGTTTGGGAAGGTCCTTTTGGTGATCATACCGGATTTTATTCACTTGCAGACTGGTATCCTGAATTTCATGTTACTTGTATAACTCATTGCAGAAATGCAGTTTACCCTGCCACAGTTGTCGGCGTTCCTCCTCATGAAGATGCATGGCTTGCAAAGGCAACAGAGAGGATTTTCCTTGCCCCGGTAAGGGTGACACTTCAGCCCGAAATAACAGACTTCCATCTTCCGGATGCGGGAGTAGCTCATAACCTGATGGTTGTAAAAATCGACAAAAGTTATCCCGGCCAGGGACTGAAAGTGCTTAGTTCCCTTTTTGGTACCGGTCAGATGATGTTTACAAAATACCTGATAGCCGTGAGCGGCAATGTTGATATAAGAAATTATCGTCAGCTGGCTGAATTCGTTTTCAGGAATACTGATTTCAAAAGAGACCTTTTATTCAGCAAGGGACCACTTGATGTACTCGATCATGCATCTGATGCATTCTCTTTCGGGGGAAAGCTTGGCATAGATGCAACGGAAAAGATGCCGGAGGAGCAATTGTATCGAAGTGAAGAAGAAGAGGAGAATCTGCAATCATTAAAAACCGACTTTGAGAATCTGGTTGCTGAAGGAATTATAACTGGTTTTAACCTGGATATTGCATCGATTGGTATTCCGGTTTATATTGTTTCTGCAGACAGGGAAACCGATCCGGCTATAATCGGTAAAATTGATGCCAGGTTAAAACAGATTATCTCCTCATCAGGATCATGTCTGTTTCTGGTAGTTGACCATACTGTGGATACTTCCGATATTTTTACGGTTGCATGGCAGATACTTGGTAATTCTGATCCACAGCGTGATCATACCTATATATCTTCTTCCTTATTGATCGATGGCACTATCAAGGCTTTCAGAAAAGGAGGTTTTCCCAGGAAATGGCCAAATGTTGTTTGTTCTGATGAATCAACAATAGAACACATTGATAAGACATGGAATAACCTTGGTCTTGGAGATTTTGTAGAATCTCCTTCAAAAAAAATAATACCCCTTAGAAGGAACGGGAAAGATGATATATCTCTGCATGGCTAATGATCTTTTAATAGTGTAACTTAAGATAAATAGCCTATTTTTGCTACCAGATGTGCGATGTCTTTCATACATATTATTCCCTCCTTTTAAACACTCTTTCTACCAGACCTGAAAGTATACTTTCACTGGCTTTTTCAGGATCAATTGATCCTTATAACAGGATCATAATATTCGGATTACTTTTTTTAATCCTTTCCCTCTTCCTTTTTATAATGTTGTTCAAAAGACTTAACCTTATAAAAAGACTGCTTTCAGAGAAGGAGGAATCGCTTGCCCTGATTGCAAAACAGAAGAATGATCTTGAAATAAGGGAGAAGAGCATTACTGACAGTCTATTATATGCCCAGCGAATACAGGAAGCAAGGCTGCCCAGTGAAGATTATTTCAGATATCATTTTCCTTCCTGCTTTATATTCTTCAAACCAAAAGACATAGTAAGCGGGGATTTTTACTGGATGGGAGAGAAAGGAGGAAGGATTTTTGTTGTTGCAGCTGATTGCACCGGACATGGAGTATCCGGTGCCCTGATGTCAATGATCGGACTGGAGGTGATTGAGAAGGCAATTTCGGAGGATAATATTGTTAATCCCTCTGAAATTCTGGCTGCTCTTAACCTTGCACTTGAAAAGACATTCAGCCGTAAGAAAAACATTGGAACTATTATCAGGGATGGTATGGATATTGGCATCTGTGCCATTGATAAAGACAGTAAGAAAATAATTTACTCAGGGGCTTTTTTCCCTCTTTACCTGTTGCGTAATAATAGTCTTATACAGATAAATCCTGACAAATTTATTATCGGTATGAATCCTGAAAGAAATCCATTCACCGAACATGAGGTTGATATTCAGGAAGATGACATGCTTTATCTTTTCTCTGACGGTTATGTGGATCAGTTTGGCGGAAAAGAGAATAAGAAGTTTATGTACAGGAGGTTCAGATATCTGCTTCTTACCATCCACAGATTTGAGGTTGCTGATCAGAAATCAATTCTCGAAGAGAACCTGAGAACATGGATGGGCACCAACACCCAGGTGGATGATATAATGATAATAGGGTTTAAGCCACTTGAAAAGACTAAATGATCTGTTTTATTTTTTCAACAAGGTGTGCCGGCTGAAAAGGCTTGCTGATATAATCATCTGCCCCTGAGGAAATACATTTTTCCTTATCACCAATCATTGCATTTGCTGTTATAGCTATAATAGGGATATGAGTATTGGTTGTTGATTCAAGTGCCCTTATTTTTTCAGTTGCCGTAAGTCCGTTCATCACAGGCATCTGAATATCCATAAGGATCAGGTCATAATTGTTTGCACTTAACATATCAAGAGCTTCCTTCCCGTTTGTTACAGAATCAATACTTCGCACAAGTGGTTTTAAGGTAAGCAGGGTAATTTTCTGATTGATGATGTTATCTTCCACCAGCAGGATTCTGATATCCTTGAGCTCTTTACGGATTTTTACCTTACTTACAAGTTCCTCAATCCTTGTTGAAGGTTCTTTAATTCCTGACTCAGGAATTACTTTCTTTATTGGCAGATATATGTTCAGCCTTGTACTATCTCCCACTTCTTCCTGAGCAAATCTTCCCCTGCTGAGTGAAATAAGCCTGGAAGCATAGCTTCCCTCAAGACTCTTTTCATCAATAAGTAACATTTTCGTACCTGTTTCCATGGTTATAGTCAGCAGGCTTTCACCTGTCGGACTGTTTACAGTTTTCAGGTTTATTGAAACTCTGGTAGATTTTCCTGAATTCTCCTTTTCAATTCGGCTGAAAATATCCAGAAAGATCTGTTTGATGCTTACAGGATCGCCAATGCATTCAAGATCAGCAGGCGCTGCACTGTCGATTTTAAACTGGATACTTACGGTATCTTTGAGCTTATATAGTTCTATAACATTTTCAACTGCCGAAAGAATATTGAATCTAATCATTTTTCGTGATTCGTAGCTCATATTTTCGGCAGCCTGCATTGTTAATTCATTAACAGTACTTACCATGCTTTTGGTTGAAGCTACAATGGTCTCTATCAGTTCTTTCTGTTTGCTGTTAGGATCAGATTCATTGAATAATTCTTCTGTAATGACAAGATTATTAAGAGGTTCCCTTATCTTGTGTGAAAAATTTGTGATTATCCTGTCTTTCCTGCTATCGGTCTTAAGAAAGGAATTAATGGAATCCATATACTTTCTGTTGATCTGAGTAACCTTTCTGAAAATAACCAGTCCGAGCGCGGCTCCGGTTAATACCATACATCCTGCTAATAATGGTTTATTAAATGCAATTAACAGTACTGCAATTATCAGGGCAGACATGGAAAAGATCAGGTATCTCTCAATAAGTTTTATCTTTCCGTCCGAAAAATCTTCATTTTCCATACCAGGCTTACCATCATCGCTTCTGGCTGAATCCTCAATACCCATATTTGACAAGTTTGAATCATGTAAAAATAATGAAATAAAGCTTTAATTATACATAACTGTAAATTAACTACCTTTGACTTAATTCGCTAAATTTGCCGTTGTGGTATGAAATTTGAAACAGCTTTGTAAAATTCAAGGAGACTAGAATATGGCAAGGAGATTAGTTAGTATTTTGGCGATAATTGTTTGTGCCACAGCACTTTTCTCATTAAAAGCCCAGGATCAGGAGAAGGAGGGCATGGTGAAGTATACCCCTGAGTTTAAGTTCAGGGATGGTATTTTCCTCGATTTTGAGATGGTGAAGCAGAATAAACCTATTCCAAAAGCCAAACTTCTGGCCTCATTTGATTATAATGACAGGGAGTTTTTCAAAAAGATCTTTGAGATGGAGAAAGTATATTATTATGATGATATTGGTGTAAGGCAGGAGGTTGATAAGGCATCGGTATGGGGCTATGCCAGGAATGGCATATTATATATACAGGTTCAGGAAGGTTTTAACAGGATTACTTTTGTTGGAAATATCTGTCATTTTGTTGCAGATATTACGACAGAGGACAACAGGTATTACAATAATCCATATTCACCATATGGTTATTATGATCCTTATTATTCACCCTATTCTTATGGGAGTTATTATTCTCCATATTCATATTACAGCCCTTACTATTCTCCCTATGGCCGTACACCTTCTACCCGGACCGAGTTACGGCAGTTTATCATCGATTGGGAAACAGGAAAAGTAATGGAGTTTGAAATTGATAACACAGAGGTGGTTCTCATGAAAGATCCTGAACTTTATGAGGAATATGCCCGGCTTTCACGCAGCAAGAAAAAAGATCTTATGTTTGTATATATAAGAAAATTCAATGAAAAATATCCACTCTATTTACCAGTTGAATAATACTATTATTATGAAAACAAATTTATCTGCAGTTCTGCTTCTTTTTTGCACAGTGCTTTTAACTGGCCAGGCCCCGTTCCCCAACAAGGATGAAATTAAGCAATTCATGGCTTCAAAGACATGCGTTGTACTTGAGCAGGATCAGTTTTCCTCATACAATGTTTTTATTAAGGAGGCAGTTAAGAAGTACTGGACGCTTACTCCATATCAGTTGATTACAGTTCAGGAATTCAATAAAATGAGACGCGATCCTGCATATTCCTTCATAGTGCTTACCCAGACAAACTATGAAAAGGATAAAGCAAATACTCTGTATAATTTCCTGAACCTTCTGCAGGGCAAGGATGTCAGCAAACTTGGCGAACTACCTGAAATATGTGCCATACCTCTCTCGTTTGCGGGCGAGGATGACTATGATTATAATTATAAGTTTGGTGCAATTCTGCTTTTTATGCAGAAGCATGCCCGGATGATTAGCGCTGACCCTTCACTTACCGGCCGAAAATACCTCAAATATTATAATGACAACATACCAAAAGTGGCCGGAAAGAAAATTCTGATCAAGGAAGAGGATCTTGCACCCGAAATTTCAACTCTCGACAAGATCAAAGCAATTTATCCCCATGATGTTGAGATTGTTACTGAAGAGGATATTGTTAAGGCAATTCAGGAAAAAAATCCAAATACTCTTATTCTTCACAAGGTAGGCC
This sequence comes from uncultured Bacteroidota bacterium, assembly GCA_937864815.1. Classification (GTDB taxonomy): domain Bacteria; phylum Bacteroidota; class Bacteroidia; order Bacteroidales; family VadinHA17; genus LD21. Next base: position 11,097 of record CALMJY010000031.1, on the reverse strand, counting down.
CGAGGGAGGAAAAGAATGCCGGTCTCTGCTTTAAAATGCTGATCGGAACCGATGACTCGGATATGTATTATTACCATCAGCATAAAATAAGTAAATCTGATCCAAACGGACTCCTGCCTGATGATCTGAAACGGTTGTCAAAATAGTTTTCATGCAGCATCTGACAATTAGAGACGTCTTTGAGATAACCAGAGTATCCCGGAAGACATTAAAAAGCATATCTGTTAATGTTTGAGGGATAAACAGGGAAATATGGAATATTTACTAATTGGATTGAAGCCATGGAAGAGAAAAGGATATTAACTGAAACAGAAAGAAACTGGTCAATGCTCTGTCACTTATCAGCTTTTGCAGGTTTCTTTTTCCCGTTTGGCGGGATCATAGGACCGCTTATTTGCTGGTTAACCCGTAAAGACGAGTCAGAGTGGGTTAATCTGAACGGAAAGAATGCTCTCAATTTTCAACTGTCTGTTTTGCTTTATATTGTTCTCGCTATACCATTGGTATTCATAGTAATAGGCATACCCATTATCGCCATTTTAAGTGTTCTTAAGGTGATCTGTATAATTATAGCAAGCGTTAAAGCACCCAAGGGTGAACTTTTTAAATACCCGCTTTCTATACCTTTTATCCAATAGTCAATAAATAGCCGGTTTATAAGAGATTTCGGGAAAGATTATAACCACAGAGTACACAGCGTTAAATCAGAGGGCACAAAGGTAAAACTTTCATTATTTTTCTTTGTGAACTCAATGTATTTTCTTTGTGATCTCTGTGGTTAATGGAATTTATATACTTCACACCACCCCAATTTTTATTCAATTATTTCCTGTTTAGCATATTTTTTATTAAATTTCCATAAATTCTTAAAACTGACCACCATGGGAAAAAATAAAAACAAAGAAAAGGAAAAAGACAAGGCTGAAAAGAAGGTCGTAACCTTAGGTGATGAGGAACTATATCATGATATTGAAGCTGAAAAGAAGAAGAAGCTTGAAACGAAGGAATATGAAAAACTTCTTGGCGAACAGGATATCGAAATGATTAAGCTTCAGGAATGGGTTAAAGCCAACAAACTGAAAGTGGTGGTTATCTTTGAAGGAAGAGATGCTGCAGGGAAAGGAGGAGTAATCAAAACCATATCTGGGTGCATGAATCCACGTATCTGCAGGGTTGTTGCACTGGGCACACCTACTGAAAAGGAGAAGTCTCAGTGGTATTTCCAACGATATGTACCCCATCTTCCTGCCGGCGGCGAAATTGTTCTGTTCGACCGTAGCTGGTATAACAGGGCAGGCGTTGAAAAAGTGATGGGATTCTGTACAAATGAAGAATATGAAGAATTCCTCAGATCATGCCCGGAATTTGAAAAAATGCTTATCCGTTCAGGTATTATCCTTATAAAATACTGGTTCTCAGTAAGTGATCATGAACAGGAAAAACGTTTCCAGGACAGGATAACCGATCCTACGAAAAGGTGGAAGATAAGTCCGATGGATATTGAGTCGCGCGATAAGTGGGTTGAATACTCAATGGCCAAGGACAGGATGTTTGCCTATACCGATACAAAAATCTGCCCCTGGTACGTTGTACCTGCCGATGACAAGAAAAGAGCAAGACTCAATTGTATCTCCCATATGCTTTCACTGATACCATATAAAGATCTTACACCCAAGCCTTTCAAGCTGCCTCCGCTGAAGCACAGCACGGCATATGTGAGGCCTCCGGTAACGGATCAGACTTTTGTACCGCAAAAGTACTAAAAATGCTTTAGAAGCTATAGAGGCTTTATATAGGCTGTATAGGCACAATCCCTTTACAGCCTTTATTGCTTTTACAGCCTTTATTGCCTCTATTCCCTTTTTTCTTACTTTTGCCTTTTTAGTTTTATCTTTTGTCTTAATTTAATAGTTATGTCCTCCAAACCATCAATACCCAAGGGAACAAGGGATTTCTCAACTGAAGAGATGCAGAGGCGCGAGTATATCTTTGATACCATAAAGCAGGTATTCAGGTTATATGGTTACCAGCCTATTGAGACACCGGCAATGGAGAATCTTTCCTCACTTCTTGGCAAATATGGAGAAGAAGGAGATAAACTGCTGTTCAGGATACTTAACTCGGGGGACTATTTATCAGGAGTGAATGAGGCTGACCTTGCATCCGGCGATTCATTGAAGCTGTCATCCAGAATTTGTGAGAAAGGATTAAGGTATGATCTGACAGTTCCTTTTGCCCGGTATGTTGTTCAGCACAGGGATGAAATTGTTTTTCCGTTCAAGCGATACCAGATACAGCCTGTCTGGAGAGCTGACAGACCTCAGAAGGGAAGGTACCGGGAATTTTTCCAGTGCGATGTAGATGTCATCGGAAGCGACTCCTTACTGAATGAATATGAGCTTGTTAAAATTATTGATGATGTCTTTTCCCTCCTTCATATAAGGATCGTTATAAAAATCAATAACAGGAAGATCTTATCAGGAATTGCTGAATATATTGGAGAGAGGAGCAGAATAACTGACATTACCGTTGCAATTGACAAGATGGATAAGATTGGCATTGACGCAGTCAATGAAGAATTAAGGGCAAAAGGGGTACCATTAGATTCTGTAGCAAAGCTGCAACCACTGCTGGCTCTTGCAGGTAATACTTCAGAAAAACTATCACAGCTGGAAAAAATACTGTCGGAATCAGAAACAGGGAAGAAGGGCATTGAAGAGATGAGGATTCTCTTTTCCTATATAAGCAAAACTGCTTTGACCGGAAAGGTGGAGCTTGACCTTACTCTGGCAAGAGGACTGAACTACTATACGGGTGCTATTTTCGAAGTAAAATCTTCTGATGCCGCTATTGGAAGTATCTGTGGTGGTGGTCGTTATGATAATCTTGCCGGCGTGTTTGGGATGGAGGGTGTATCTGGAGTAGGCGTTTCATTTGGTGCCGACAGGATTTATGATGTTATGAAGCAGCTCGACCTTTTTGACGAAAAAAGTAATTCATCCTCTGAGGTACTGGTCGTAAATTTCGGAGGTGATGAAACAGTGTATGCACTTTCTGTTGTTGAGGAATTGCGGAAACTGTCTGTAAATGCTGAACTATATCCTGATGCCGTAAAGCTTAAAAAACAGATGTCCTATGCTGATTCGAAAAAAATTCCATGGATTATTATAGCCGGAGAGGATGAAATAAAAAATAGTTCCCTGTCAATCAGGAATATGACTACCGGGACCCAGGAGAAAATATCTCTTTCCGACCTCAGGTCATGGTCCGGAATCAATTTAAGGAAATCAAATTGATCTCATATGAACTATACGATATCACCCGATTTTATAACAATAGAAAAACTTCTTGAAGTATTGAACAGCGGTGGTAAGCTGTCCCTTTCATCACAATCTGAGGCGTTAATAGACAAGTGCAGGAAATTTCTTGATGACAAACTGGAGGAAAGCACAGCACCTATTTATGGAATAACTACCGGTTTTGGATCCTTATACAATAAAACAATAAGTCGCGACCAGCTGAACAAGCTGCAGGAGAATCTTGTAAAGTCTCATGCCTGCGGCACCGGCTCTGAAGTGCCTGATGATATTGTGCAGCTTATGCTTCTTCTGAAGGTGATTGCGCTCAGCAAAGGAGTTTCAGGTGTGCAGGTTGCTACCGTACAGAGGCTTATCGATTTCTTCAATGAACGTATTTCACCTGTGGTATATGAACAGGGATCACTTGGTGCATCAGGTGACCTTGCACCTCTTGCTCATCTTATACTTCCGCTGCTAGGTGAGGGAGAGGTTAACTACAGGGGTTCGAGATTCAGTTCAAAAGAAATACTTAAGAAATTCGGATGGTCACCAATCGGATTGCAGTCGAAGGAGGGACTTGCACTTTTAAACGGAACGCAGTTTATGAGTGCCTATGGTGTTTACATTATTTCATTTGCCGAAAGGTTGTCAGCTTTTGCGGATATTATATCTGCAATCTCACTTGAATCTTATGACGGACGTCCCGATCCGTTCTTTGAAAGCGTACACACCATCAGACCACACAGGGGCCAGACTGAAACAGCAGAAGTATTCAGGAAGATGCTGAATGGCAGCCAGCTTATTTCGCGCCATAAACCTCATGTTCAGGATCCCTATTCATTCCGGTGCATTCCACAGGTGCATGGTGCCAGTAAGGATGCAATTGCTTATGCCAGGTCAGTTATTCATACTGAAATAAATTCTGTGACAGATAATCCTACTATTTTCCCTGATGAGGATTTAATAGTTTCTGGAGGTAATTTCCATGGTCAGCCCCTTGCCCTTGTATTTGATTACCTGGCAATAGCATTATCTGAGCTGGGAAGTATTTCAGAAAGAAGGATTTATCGTCTTATCTCAGGTCAGCGTAACCTTCCTGAGTTCCTTGTGGCAAATCCGGGACTGAACAGCGGATTCATGATACCTCAATACACAGCTGCTTCAATAGTAAGCCAGAATAAACAGCTCAGTACACCAACATCAGTCGATTCCATTCCCTCTTCCAATGAGCAGGAGGATCACGTCAGTATGGGTGCAAATGGTGCCACTCGTCTTCTTCGGATTTTAGATAATCTTGCTAAACTTCTTGCTATTGAACTTTTTACAGCTGTTCAGGCCCTGGACTTCAGAAGACCACTGAGATCATCTGATTATATTGAAGGGATCGTATCAGCTTACCGTGAAAAGGTCCCTTTCATTGAAGATGACAAACTGATGTATACTGAAATCAACCGTTCTGTGGAATTTGTCAGAACCTTTGATTTTGGCGCTGTGCAGGACGGTTCTCCTGCAGTTCATTAAGGAGCTGAGCTTTCCATTGATTTTCAGCCTGATAATATCTGATCACTTTATCAGGCGAGAGGAGGTCCCTGAGTTTTTTATGAAACTCCTGAGCCAGCTCATTTTCCTTCGAAAAGGTGGCAATCAGGTTATCACCGATTTCGGTAAGTTCCTTATCACTCAGGGCACTTTCATTCTGATTGAAATCCCTCACAAGCATTATTTTCTCCCTCTGCAACTCATTCTTTTTCTTCTGGTATTCATTATATGCAGGCCAGAACTTCTCGGCCTCTTCAGAAGAAAGATTCATTTTTTTTGTAAAAAACCCCACCCTGTATGCATCAAGTTTTTCACGTGGAGTATTCTGGGCTTTTCCGGCTGTTATCATTAGAAGAGCCACTATCAGAACTATTGGGATCTTTTTCATTGCAGTATCCTTAAAGTATTTCAATTATATCTTCTGTTTTAATATCTTCGAGCATAAGATAATCAACTATTTCTGATTTTTTTATACCTGATAATCCATCTGAAAGTTCAAGATCAAGGGCACTCTCTTCGATTGAATAGATATCTATATCATTTAAATAGGCTACAGAAACAGTTTCTGCCAGATTAGCCTCTGATTCCTTTCCTCCTGTAATAAAAACCCTGGCAGTAAAGTAACTTATTATTACAAACCCTGTAAATGCAGCTGCTGCAAGCATATAGGGTCGCATTCTCCTGTAAATACTATGCCTTACAGGCTTTTCATCCTCTTCCGCAGTTGCGGATATTATCCTGCGGTTTACTTCCTCAAAGTAGTTTTCCGGTACTTTGAATGGATTTTTAACTGGTATATTCTCTATGCTTTTCATCTTTTTATTTAGACTGTATAAGATCGTTAAAGTTTAACTGCCTGTAAGTATTTTTTCAATTTTTTTTACAGCATGATGGTATGAAGCCTTAAGAGCTCCTTCAGAGGTCCCGAGTACTTTTGACATATCTTCATAAGTCATATCGTCATAATATTTCAGGTTGAATACAACTCTTTGTTTCTCCGGCAACTGAAGGATTGCATTCTGAAGCTTTACTTCTGCCTCATCTCCGTCAAAAAATGTGCTTCCTTCATGCGAATTTTCAAAATAGCTTCCAAGGTCATCAATTGAAACTGCACTGTTTCTTTTACGTTTATTGATTAGGTTCAGGGCTTCATTTGTGGCAATTGTATAGAGCCATGTGTACAGGGCACTTTCATTACGGAATTCACCAATGCTCCTCCATGCATTAATAAAGGTATTCTGAAGTGCATCATCAGCATCTTCATGCAGAATTACAAGCCGGCGGATGTGCCAGTACAATTTTGAGCTGTACTTCTCAACAATCATACGGAATACTTTATTAAGATCCCTCTTAAGTAATTCTGATATGTTTTCGTCCTGATTAATAGCAGTTTCTTTAATACTTAGATAACAGAAACGGTGAAAGGTTTAAAGATATAAAATGAAATTCTAAGTAGGGGCTGTCTTGCAAGTTCATTTTCACCCCCAACCCCCCAAGGGGGGCTTGATTAAGTTGCAGAATATCAATAAGTCCCCCCCGGGGGATTTAGGGGTAAACCTCGTGGAGACAGGCATTTGAGACAATCTCTACTTGAATAATCCCCGGAATTGTGGTAATTTTGGACGATTATTAACTAATATAGTATCGGATGGCTTTACAGTGTGGAATAATAGGGATTACAAACGTCGGAAAAACTACAATATTCAATTGTATATCAAATACTAAGGGTGAAACCAATGCCTATGCCTTCAGTGCTACAAAATCAAATATAGGTGTGGTGCAGGTGCCCGATCCGCGTCTGTATGAGCTGGAGAAATATCAGGTTACCGACAGGATTGTTCCCACAACAGTTGAGATAGTTGATATACCGGGACTTGCAAAAGGTTCAAATAAGGGTGAAGGAGTGGGTAATAAATTTCTTGGAGATATCAGGAATACTGATGCGCTGATTCATGTTTTACGATGTTTTGACGATGACTCCCTTCAGCATATCGACGGATCAGTTGATCCTGTGAGGGATCTCGAGACTATAGATCTGGAACTTCAGGTCAAGGATCTTGAATCGGTTGAGAAAAAGATTGAGCGTCTTGAAAGAGCCGTGCGATCAGGAGACAAGGATGCAAAACACGGTGTGGAGGTCTTAAACAGGTACCGCGATCATTTTGAAGGATTCAACAATGCACGCACTTTAGTTGTTAAAGATGAGGACAGGAAATTTGTTGATGATCTTTTCCTGTTGACAATGAAACCGGTAATGTTTGTTTGTAATGTGGACGAGAAGTCTGCATTAAGCGGAAACAAATATGTTGAAAAAGTGGTAGAATTCCTGAAGGGTAAGGATGCTGAGATACTAGTAATTGCCGGTGCTATTGAAGCTGATATTGCTGAACTCGAGAGCAAGGAGGACAGAATGGCATTCCTTAAGGATGCGGGACTTTCCGAGCCGGGAGTTGACAAGCTTGTAAGGGCTGCCTATAAAATGCTGAATCTTCAGACATTTTTCACTGTTGGCCCTATGGAGATAAGAGCCTGGACAATTAAAACAGGTATGACGGCACCGCAGGCTGCAGGAGTGATTCACAGTGACCTGGAACGCGGATTTATCAGGGCTGAAGTTATGAAGTATAACGACTTTGTCAGACTTGGTTCGGAGCATGCATGCAAGGAAGCAGGCAAATTCTATATTGAAGGAAAAAATTACGTTGTTGAAGACGGAGATATTCTTCATATACGCTTCAACGTATAATAATAATGATCAGAAAGCTGACCATATCTTTGTTTTTTCTTCTGCTCTTATTTCCGGAGCTTATTTCACAGGAGATAAGTAAGGATGATAAACTGCGGGGTATTGTTAACCATTTCGGGCAAGCAGATGTAACAGTTCCGTATTTAAACAGAGATCAGGCCAATTACCTCAGCAGGCATCTTTCTGTAACATCTGTTAAAAGCAAACAGATTTATATTTCAATCTCAGGAGGAGACATTGACTGGTTCCTGGATCAGTCTTTTGATTACCGGATTATTGATCTGAATAATACAAAGGGGTTGGTATCAGCTTCAGATCTTAAGCAGGCAATGGAATGGGATACTTATCCCACATATACCCAGTATGACTCTATAATGAGGAGTTTTGCCACACGTTTTCCGTCACTCTGCAGGATTGATACTATAGGTAAAAGTATTTATAATAAGCTTGTCCTGGCAGTAAAGATTTCTGACAATGTTTCAAGCAATGAGAATGAACCTGAAGTATTCTATACCTCAACAATGCATGGAGATGAGACAGGAGGCTTTGTTCTGATGCTGAGGCTTATAGACTATCTCCTGGTGAATTACAATACAGATTCCAGGGCAAAAAACCTGGTTGACAATCTTGAAATCTGGATAAACCCTCTGGCAAATCCTGATGGTACATACAGGACAGGGAATACAATCTCAGCTCCCATCAGAAGGAACGCTGAAGGCCTCGATCTTAACAGGTCTTTCCCGGATCCGATGGAACCCGGAATAACTGTGGCAAAGGAAAATCTGGATATGATTAAGTTCATGCGGAAGCATAACTATATTCTATCGGTAAATTATCATGGTGGAGCTGAAGTGGTAAACTATCCCTGGGACAGATGGTACTCAAAATACCATGCTGACGATCAGTGGTTTCTGGGAATAAGCAGGGCTTATGCCGATACTGTACACAAATATTCAGGGACAGGCTACATGACAGATGAATCGAATGGAGTAACCAGAGGTGCTGAATGGTATATTATATATGGAGGTCGCCAGGATTTTGTAACATGGGAGTTGCAGGGGAGGGAGGTAACAATAGAGCTTGACAGGCTAAAGACGACACCTGCAGCTCAGCTAGGTTTATTATGGCTCTATAACAGGAATTCTCTTCTCGGTTATATGGAGAATGCCCTGTATGGAATACATGGCCTTGTAAGAGATTCATCAACCCAGGCGCCAGTAAGGGCAAAGGTCTTTATTTCAGGACATGATAAGGACAGCTCACATGTGTATTCCGATACCCTGTACGGTGCATTTACAAGAATGCTTTCACCAGGTACCTATAACCTTACTTTTTCTGCAAAAGGTTTTAAGGATAAAACTGTCAGCAATATTACTGTATTCGAAAGACAGAAGACAGATTTGCTGGTGGATATGGAAGCTGATTTTAATTATATAGAAGTACCTCTTTCTGGTCCGCCAGTTATATATCCAAACCCTGCTAAAGAGGTGCTTCATGCAGTTTTGCCAAAAGGATTTGCAGGATATATTAATGTTAAGATAACCGGTATCTCAGGTAATCTGGCAAGGGAATTTTATATTTATAATCAGGAGGGTGTTCCCGTTTCATTTGATACAGGTAACCTTCCGTCAGGAAGTTATATATTGATTTTCACAAATAATTCAACCGGCGCCATATCGAAGGGCAGATTCATTATTGTGAAATAATTCTGATCATTTGCTTCTCTTATTAAAACAAGTATTTTTGCACCTTAACCTGAAGGATTGAGATATTTATTTTGTGTATCGGACTGAACTGTTATGAAGAATTATAATGTGCTATTGCGAGTATCTGCCGTTTTGATAATGCTGACCTCTCTTTTTACCGGAGTTTCAGGCCAGGGAGCCTATCTGCCTCCTGAAAAACCGAAGCTGGTCATTGGAATAATAGTGGAACAGCTTCGTTATGACCATATTGAGCGATTCAGAGACAGGTTTAGCGATAACGGGATTAAGCGGCTGATAAACGAAGGCACATATTTCAGGAATGCATCTTTTGAATATATGCTGACACAATCAGCTCCGGGACATGCCACCATTGCAACAGGGGCAGAACCTTCATCACATGGCATACCATCAGATAACTGGTATGTACCTCTGAAGAATGAGCTGATATATTCAACCAAGGATGCACAGGTAAATCCTGTTGGCGGAAGCTTTGAGTCAGGTCTGCATTCCCCGGTTAACCTCCAGGCTTCAACATTTTCAGATGAATTAAAGATGGCCTCCAATCAAAAGGCAAAAGTATTCAGCATTGGAATAAAGGAGAGTTCATCAATCCTTTCGGGAGGCCATGCTGCTGACGGTTCATTCTGGTTCGATAATACAACAGGTACATGGATGTCGAGCTCATATTACCTCGATTCACTGCCGGGTTGGGTAACAGATTTCAATGCTCTGAATCATGCTGAGTCTTATCTCAATAATTCGTGGGAAATGTTCAGATCGGCTGAAAATTATACTGATTGTCTTCCCGATTCAAATAAATTTGAAGCAGGCTTCGGATCAGTAAGTTACTTTCCTTACGATCTTAAGAAAATCAGGTCAAAGGAACTTACAGGACCCAGGGATAATTTCTCACTTCTCAGGGAAACACCGTTTGCAAATTCTCTTACAACCAGCTTTGCAATGCGACTCATTGACAGGGAGAATCTTGGACGTGATGATATAACTGATTATTTATCAATATGTTATTCTGCAACTGATAATATTGGTCACAGATTTGGCCCCTCATCCGTTGAGATGGGAGATGCAATCCTTCGTATTGATGATGAGATCAGGTACCTGCTTTCGTATCTGAATGACAGTATTGGTAAAAAGAATATTCTGGTATACTTTACCTCAGCTCACGGCATTTCAGAGATACCAGCAGTTCTTGAAAATAACCGTATACCCTCGGGTTATTTCAGGCAGAATCAGGCAGTTCAGCTTTTAAGGAGTTATATGAATGCAGTTTATGGTGAGGGTGACTGGATTAAAGGATATTCTGAACGTCAGGTATTTCTGAACAGGACACTTATTGAAGATGCACGTCTGCCACTTGATGAAGTACAGAAAAAAGTGACGCGTTTCCTGGTTCAGTTCACAGGTGTAGCTGCAGCATATCCATATTCTGCCTTCGAGTCAAATGACTTTGGAAACGGTAACCTGAAAAGGATAATGAACAATTTCAACGCCCAGCGATCGGGGGATGTAATAATAACATTGAATCCGGGATGGGTGGAAAAAGAAGGTGAATATGTCACCAATCATAATTCACCTTATGAATACGATTCGCATGTTCCTTTGATATGGTATGGCTGGGCAATTAACAGGGAGAATGTAACAAGAAAGGTTAATATGGCTGATATTGCAGCAACCCTGTCATCACTATGCAAGGTTCCTTACCCGAATGCATGTACAGGGCAACCATTGATTGAATTAATGAGGTAAAATGTTAAATTAGTTTCTATTCTTGATTTCTACCCCTAAATCC
>CALMJY010000030.1 GCA_937864815.1 uncultured Bacteroidota bacterium | reverse complement strand
AAGATCAGGATATCTGTCGAGCTGAGATTTCAGAACCTCATAAGTAGCAGCGGTATCTGCTTTTGAGCCATGGGCACCTTCAAGCTCCTTCATGCAGTAGAAAAGGTATGCAGCTGAGAGGGTTCGCTGCTCCTTTTTATGGAAAATAACCTGAACATCAACATATCTCCGTTTACGGAAATTGAAATCTATATTCTCACGCAGAAACTCCTCGGCAAGAACAGGAATATCAAACTTGATTGCATTATACCCTGCAAGGTCACAGCCCTCAAGAAATGATGCAATTTTTTTCCCTATCTCCCTGAACGTCGGCGAAGATGCCACATCTTCATCGGTAATGCCATGAATGGCCGTAGACTTAGAAGGAATTGGCATTTCCGGATTTACCCTGGTGCTGAACCACTCCTCTTTCCCGTTTGGGCTGATTTTAAGTACTGAGATCTCAACAATGCGGTCACTGGCAACATTTATACCTGTTGTCTCGAGGTCGAGAAAAGCAATAGGACGCTTAAGTTTAAGATTCAAAGCCTAGGCATTTATCATCATTGGCATAAGAAGCATAAGCAGGTCTTCTGCCTCATTGTCGGTTGATACAGGCAGGAATAACCCGGCTCTTGTTGGATCAGCCAGTTCGATCATCACATCCTGTGATCCGATATTTGCAAGAATCTCAAGAAGAAATACTGATTTGAATCCTATCTCAATATCCTCACCTTCATACTGGCACTTGATCCTTTCATAGGCAGAAATAGAGAAATCAATATCCTGTGCCGATACCATGATCTGGTTGCCCTTAAGCTGAAGCTTTACCAGATTACTGGCCTGGTTGGAGAATACAGATACTCTTTTCAGAGTATTGTAAAACTCCACCCTGTCGACAGATATCTTCCTCGGGTTATTCTTTGGGATCACTGAATTGTAATTCGGATAGTTGCCCTCAACAAGACGGCAGACAACCTTATGATCGCTAAGGCTGAAAAATGCATTCTTGTCATCAAATTCAACTTTCACAGGTCCCTGTTCCTTGGGTAAAATGTTCTTCAGAAGAGATGCCGGCTTTTTCGGGAGTATGAATGAAGCATTGTTATCTGCATTTGCGTCAGATCTCTGATAACGAACCAGTTTGTGAGCATCAGATGCAACGAAGGTGATCTTGTCAGTCGAGGCTTCAATAAATATCCCGCCCATTACAGGACGAAGTTCATCGTCTGCTGTTGCAAAGAGAGTTCTGTTGATTCCTGCAAGAAGAACGTCTGCATTAATATTGAAGGAGAATTTCTTATCTTTTTTTATTGCCGGAAGGGCAGGGAAATCAATTCCGTTCTGGCCAACAACATTAAATTTACCGTTCTCAGAGCTGATCACAACTGCCATTGTGCCCAGGTTGATATCAAATGTCAGAGGCTGTACCGAAAACTCCTTCAATGTATCCAGCAGAATACGTGCAGGCAGAGCAATAGTACCATCACCGTCAGTGTTTTCAAGTTTCATCCTGGTAATCAGTGTCGATTCGAGATCGGATGCTGTGATCTCAAGATCATTTCCTGAAAGATTAAAAAGAAAATTATCAAGGATTGGTAGGGTATTTTTGGAACTGATTACCCTGCTTATAGCCTGAAGATGACCTAGAAGTTCAGAACTGGATACTACAAATTTCATACTTGTATGGTTTTTTAAATTATTATCGGCAGAATACTTTAGTTATATATTTTATAATCAATTGTTTGAAATCGAAATTTAATCCGATTCCCGATTATCAATATTACAAAAAAAAACTAATTGTTCAAACTATATAATAAATGATAAAATAATTCCTTTTTAACCGCCGAGTAGGCAAAGGGGACTTTCACCCCTAAGCCTCTCACAGAAC
>CALMJY010000029.1 GCA_937864815.1 uncultured Bacteroidota bacterium | reverse complement strand
ATAATGAACAAACCAGCCAAGGGATACAATCCGGGGTCAGGCAGAAACAATTCTGCCTTCTTCACATTGTATACTGAGGTTAATGGTAAAAAGGACCTTCGACTTCTTGAGGGCCCGCTACCATTTTATGAGTATGAAGGTGCCTCCGGAGCAATTGCAACAAACCATGGATTTCCAAGATTCAGCAAGGCAACATTTGAATCTGCTTACCCTTTTGGAATAGTGAATCTTTCTTCTCCACAGCTTCCTGTAACAGTTAAAATGAAAGCATTTAATCCCCTGATACCGGGTGACATTAACAACAGCAGTATACCAGTTGCAGTAATTGACTTTGAATTAAAGAACATCTCAAAAGATCCGGTCACTTTCAGCATTTGCAGCACAATGCAAAACTTTATCGGAGAGGATGGTGCTGAAGGAACTGCCAAAGACAACATTAATTCATATCGTTCTGACAATGGATTGAAAGGGCTATTTCTCTCTTCCAATGGAGTTGATAAGAATTCCGATCAGTGGGGAACAATTGCAATTACAACACCCTCACAGGGTGAAATTTCATACCGCACGGCATGGCTGCCTGAACGCTGGGGCTCATCGGTACTTGATTTTTGGGATGATCTGTCAGCTGACGGTAAGCTTGATAAAAGGACGGATGAAATATCTGAAAAACCTATGTCCTCACTGGCAATCGGAAATACTATTCCGCCCGAATCTGAGATTAGGGTCAGATTCATTATCAGCTGGCATTTCCCGAACAGGACAGCATGGTCAACAGAACCACTTAAAAACTATTATACAAAAAATTATACTGACTCATGGGATGTGGCAGCGAAAACGGTTCAAAACATTGAATACCTTGAGAAAAAAACAGTTGAATTCGTTAATGCATTTTGCAGCAGCAACCTTCCTCCTGATGTAAAGGAAGCCGCACTTTTCAATCTGAGTACATTGAGATCACAGACCTTTTTCAGATTATCTGACGGCAATTTTTACGCCTGGGAAGGATGCAATGATAACTCAGGATGTTGTTTCGGCTCGTGTACCCATGTATGGAATTATGAAACAGCAACGGCATTCCTGTTCGGGGATATTGCAAGGAATATGCGAAAGGTTGAATTCGGAATTGCCACCCACCCCAGCGGATTAATGAGTTTCAGGGTAAAACTGCCGCTTTCAACAATACCTGAATTCTCAAAAGTTGCTGCTGACGGACAGATGGGCTGCATTATCAAGATATACAGGGAATGGCAATTGTCGGGTGATGATGGCTTCCTTAAGGAACTATATCCAAAAGCGGTTGCTGCGTTAAGCTACGCATGGAAAAAAGGCGGATGGGATGGTGATCAGGATGGAGTAATGGAAGGCGTCCAGCATAATACTATGGATGTTGAGTACTATGGACCTAATCCTCAAATGACTATCTGGTATCTGGGAGCTCTGCGCGCAATGGAGGAAATGGCAGTTTATATGAAAGACAAAGAGCTGTCAGCCAAATGCAGAAAACTGTTCCTGAATGGCAGTAAATGGACAGATGATAATCTCTTTAACGGAGAATATTACATTCACAGAATAATTGTTCCGAAAAAAGAGGATATCCCTTCAGAGCAACTGGTTGGGATGGGATCAGCTGATTACGGAAATCCTGACTATCAGCTTGGGGAAGGTTGCCTTGTTGACCAGCTTGTTGGTCAGTATCTGGCACATGTCTGCGGACTGGGACATCTTGTTAAAAAAGAAAATGTTGCCAAAACTCTTGAAAGTATAATGAAATACAATTACAGGAGTGATCTGTCAGATCATTTTAACTGTTTCCGTAGTTATGCACTTGGAAACGAAGCAGCGCTGCTCATGGCATCATACCCGAAATCAAGACCTGTAAATCCCTTTCCCTATTTCACCGAGGTTATGACAGGATTTGAGTATGCAGCCGCCATTGGTATGCTGTATGAGGGCCAGACTGAGAACGGACTTAAATGCATTACAAATATCCGTAACAGGTATGATGGCCGGAAAAGAAGTCCCTTTGATGAGGCTGAATGCGGTCACCATTACGGGAGGGCAATGGCAAGCTGGTCAGCTGTACCTGCTTTAACAGGTTTCCATTACTCAGCTGTCACAAATGAAATGAGCTTCAGTGATAAAAGAGGAACTTTTTTCTGGTCAGATGGTTATTCATACGGAACTGCAGAGATTACTACCGATACTCCCGGGGCAAAAAGGAATATTAAATTAAAAGTTTTAAATGGATCGATAGACATTAACAAATTAACTGTGAATGGTATAGGGTCAAATGTTTCAGAAAGGACAAAAACAATTGGAACCGGGATAACAGAATCATTTACAATTAAATAGTAATATCTGTTGTCAACTTTTCAGGTAATTTTATACTGTTTTATGGCTCGATTTTTGTAGTATTGCAGTCAAATTTATTTCAGATGTATTTGAAAAAGATCATATCAGGCTCTATTATTATTCTTTCTGTCAGCATAATTTTTGTGAGTTCATGCACACTTAAAACCGAGACAGTTGAACCATATTTAATAAAAATCGATAGTCTCTCCGCTCCAGATACTGTACCTGTTAAGTTTGTATTTACAATTAATCTATTCGGATATGTCGGACCAAACAAATGTTATGCTTTCGAGAAAGCTTATCAGACTACCAGTGATTTGAATGAAATTGTTATAGAAGCCTGGGGAAAATATTCCTACTATGGCGATCCCTGTCTGGAAGGGGAAGTTCTTATGGATGCAAAATTTGAAATGTCAGTTGCCAAATCTGGCAATTACATCATAAAAGGCGTTCAGCCTAATGGTTACTATTATGAAAGAAAACTTGTTGTGAAGTAATCTATCTGCCACAGTTTTTTTATCTTTCCAAAAACTAAATTCTGCTAATATGAGAAATTTTATATTGGTTATTTTCCTGTTTATAGCATTACACTCATGCTCAACAAAAAATGCAGACATAAATATTGATACCTCAA
>CALMJY010000028.1 GCA_937864815.1 uncultured Bacteroidota bacterium | reverse complement strand
GATTCATAGATACCTCCTGTATCATGCCCCTGGGGTGCCACTTCACATTGCCAGCCTGCTATTTTTGTTCCCTCTATTGTTGAACGGAAAAATACTCCACTGTTTCCATTTGCTTCCTGGAGAAACTCAACAGTAAGATCAAAGTTCTTGTAGAATTTTTCGGTTGCAAGGTATCCGTATCCTTTATCAGGTCCGCTTTCACATACAAGAAGTCCCTTTTCCACATACCATTTTTCAGTTCCGTAAATCTTCCATCCAGTCAGGTCTTTACCATTAAACAGGACCGTTTTCTTCTGAGGAGCCATGAAGGCTGAAAAAATTAATAAAGCTGTAAATAACACAAAGATTTTTTTCATGATACTATTTTTAAATTATTGTTATAGAGTTATATATTGTCTCAGGTAATTCCGACTCTGTAACAGTGAAGCTTTCCTGTTTTCCAGCGATCCTTCAAATGCCCTGTCTTCAACCTCCACGCAGGCAGGACCATCATAACCTGACTCGTAAAGTGCGGAGAAGAATTTTCCCCAGTTTATATCTCCCAGACCGGGAAGTTTGGGTGTATGGATCTTATTTGGAGCTGTAAAGATACCTCTCTCATTTATGCCTTCCCAATTGATCATAGCATCCTTGATATGTACATGGAATATTTTTTCCCTGAATTCATAAACTGGTTTGATGTAATCCATCATTTGCCAAACCATATGAGAAGGATCGAGGTTCAGACCAAAATTCGGTGATGGTATAGCTTCAAACATTTTTCTCCACAGATAGGGTGAATGAGCAAGGTTATTGCCTGCCGGCCATTCATCTTTTGTAAAATGCATTGGACAGTTTTCTATGCCAATCTTTATATGCCTTTCCTCAGCATACCTTATAATCGGGGGCCATACCTCCAAAAATCTGTTAAAATTATCGTCATCATGTTTTGCAGGATCTGCCCCGATAAAAGTATTCACTATCCCAATTTCCATCCTCGCAGCGGCATCGATAACTTTTTTTAAATGTGAAATGAAAAAATCCGATTTTTCCCTGTCTGGATGAAGTGGGTTAGGATAATATCCCAAACCGGAGACAGATACATTGTTCTTGTGTAAAAGTTCCTTGATTCTTTTAATCTCACTTTCATCCAGGTTTGTGACGTCAAGATGGGTTACACCTGCATAGCGGCGGTCCGCTTTGCCTGAAGGCCAGCACATCAGCTCTACGCAGGAATATCCTGCCTCTGCTGCGAATTTAACCACTTCGTCTGCTGAAAGGTCTCCAAGAACTGCACTTACAAAGCCAAGTCGTATCATAATATTTCGTTTTCCGGTAAATTTAATCAGTATGCAATTTAGGAAAAAAAGAGCTTTGTGCAATAAATTTTCCTCAAAGCCACATCAGCTAACCACTCTGATTCGTTGGGATATAAGTAAGCAATAATAAAAAAACCTCACATGTAGGATATTTATTCATAATTTTGTATTACGAGTGCATATCTAATAATCCTCTGATGAAAAGTATTTTCATTTCATTGATTTTCTTATGTTTTGCACTAAACTCATATAATCAGGTAATTAAAGGTACTGTTTACGACTTTAAGGATAAAAGTCCGCTTCCCTATGCCTATGTTTATATCGGAGGAACAATGGTCGTAACAACCACTGATAAGGATGGATTTTTTACACTGGATGTTTCAAGGTATCCCGGAATACCGGTAACCATTAGTGCTTTGGGATATTATCAGTTTACACTTCAAAATTATCAGAAGTCCGAGCCGCTTAAGGTCTTTCTGACACCTAAGGTAGTAGAACTTGAAGAGGTTGTTATTACTGACAAATCGCTTGAGAAGCTCAGAAAAGAATATCTCAGGACTTTCCGGGCTGCATTTCTTGGAAAGACTTCAAATGGATTACTGTCAACAATAATAAATGAGGAGGATCTGCATTTTATATATAAATCAAGGGATACAATTAAAGCCTATGCAACCAGACCTTTGAAGATAGAGAACAGTGGATTAGGCTACAATGTTACCTACTTTCTGGAAGAGTTTGAGTATATCCGCAGAGATGACACTTTCTATTTTTTCGGAAATATTCTCTTTGAAGAGGATTTGAATACCGATGAATCTTTAAGAAAAAGGTATGAATGGAGAAGGAAGAAAGCATTTTTAGGATCAAAAATGCATTTTTTCAGATCTCTGTGGAATAATAGTCTGGATTCATCCGGTTATCAGATTACAAATTCCAGTGGTAACAGACTTGACTATGATGATATTATAACTGATGATGATGGAACTTTTAAATACATGTGGTATCCCGGGGAATTGATAATTTTTTACCAGACATCAGTCCCTGCCGGTAATATTTATTTTAAGAAAGATCCCTTATTATTTGATAAAAGCGGTTTTTTTGATCCTCTAAATGTCACATGGGCAGGCAATAT
>CALMJY010000027.1 GCA_937864815.1 uncultured Bacteroidota bacterium | reverse complement strand
TATATGCTCAATTTACTCCGGAATCAGGTGCTCAGTTTGACCGGATTTTCCACTAGAACCAAGGGCTTATACCAATATCCCTACAGGATTGAATTTTGCGCTTGCCGGTTATGGATATACAACCGGTGGTGTTTTATTCGATCCTGCTGTGCCACTGGAGAACGCACATATTAAAGTTCATGGGTCGGTATTTGCATATGCCCGCTCGCTGAATATCGGAGGCCTTTCGGGGAAATTTGACATGATTCTTCCTTTTGCCTGGCTGTCAGGATCGGCAGACTTTCAGGGGCAGACTGTTTACCGTGATGTTTCAGGATTTGGAGATCCGAAGATACGAATATCTGTGAATTTTCTGGGAGCACCTTCCCTCCCACTGTCAGGATTTAATGATTATAAACAGGATTTTGTTCTCGGAGCAAGTCTCCAGATAGTTCTGCCTGTTGGCCAGTATGATCCTGAAAAGCTTGTCAATTTAGGCACAAACCGGTTTTCGTTCAAGCCTCAACTGGGATTTTCGAAAGCTGCAGGAAATTTGCAGTTAGAACTTACAGCAGGTGTTTTAATATTTACAGATAACCATGAATTCTACCAGGGTAAGACAAGGTCACAAAAACCAATAGGTTCACTGCAGGGGCATATCAATTTTAATTTCCCTAAAGGTATTTGGATCGCACTTGACGGAACATATTACTGGGGCGGAAAAACAGTACTTGACGGTATTGAAGGGAATGATCTGCAAAAAAATACCAGGCTTGGTGTTACTTTCGCACTCCCCCTGAATATTCACAATTCGCTTAAGTTTTATTTCAGCACCGGAGTTTCGACACGTACAGGAACTGATTTTGATGCATTAGGTGTGATCTGGCAATACAGGTGGGGAGGGGGGCTTCCCTGAATCAAAAAAAATAAATCAGATTCCGGACAATGATCTGAAGTTAAAAAAATATTTGATTTGATAATATAACAGGGATTTATTAACTTGATATTCTAAAATTTATTTCCTCTTTCTAACTAAAATCAAAACAGGATTTAGATTAACTTATTATGGAAAAGAAAAGATTAGAAGAGGCCAGACAAAACCAGATCCATTGGAAAAAATGGGGGCCTTATCTCAGTGAAAGGCAGTGGGGCACTGTACGTGAAGATTACAGTGAGAATGGTGATGCATGGAATTTTTTCACACACGACCATGCCCGCTCACGAGCCTATAGATGGGGAGAAGATGGTATTGCCGGAATTTCAGATGACAAACAGCTCTTATGCTTTGCTCTTGCCGTCTGGAATGGAAAGGATCCTATAATCAAGGAAAGGTTGTTCGGATTAACAAACAGCCAGGGTAATCATGGTGAGGATGTTAAGGAGTACTATTTCTATCTGGACAGCACTCCGACACATTCATATATGAAATATCTCTACAAATATCCTCAGGCTGCTTTTCCATATGAAGACCTTATCAGAGTCAACGGTCAGCGTTCACGCGAGGAAATGGAGTATGAGCTCCTTGATACCGGCGTTTTCAAGGATGATAAATACTTCGATATTTTTGTAGAGTATGCCAAGGATGGACCGGAAGACATCCTGGTAAAGATAAGTGCTGTCAACAGAGGTCCTGAACCTGCCGACCTGCATATTTTACCTACTATCTGGTTCAGGAACGACTGGTCAGCCTGGATTGCTGAATCCAACAGAGCTTCTGAAAAACCTGAACTGTCTCTTGCAAAAACAGTGAAAAACGTCAGCTCAGTTAATGCAAAGCATAAACGGCTGGGTGATTTCATATTTTCTCTTGAAGGTGAAGTGCCTCTGCTGTTCACCGAAAACGAAACCAACCATGAAAAACTCTTTCCGGGTCAAAAAAACGAAAGTCCGTTTGTAAAGGACGGAATCAATAATTTTGTCGTAAACGGAGACAAAAATGCAGTTAATCCCGGAATGACAGGGACAAAAGTGGCAGGACACTATCATATGAATATCGGGGCAGGTATAACTTCAGTAATCAGACTGAGACTTACCAAAGGATCACCAGAAAACGAAATTAGTTTTTTCGGGGAAAATTTTGACAAAATATTTTCTGACAGGATAGAAGAAGCCGATGAATTCTACAGGTCTGTCACACCTCCTTCGGTAAGTACTGATGAGGCGAGTGTGATGCGCCAGGCAATTGCAGGAATGCTCTGGAGTAAACAATTCTTCTTCTGGGACGGAGATAACTGGCTCAATGAACATAACTCCAATCCGCTGCATACAGGATACAGGAACTCGCGTAACTCTGAATGGTATCATATGCTGAATATGGACATTATCTCTATGCCCGATAAATGGGAGTATCCATGGTATGCTGCATGGGATCTTGCATTTCATACTATTCCTCTTTCAATAGTTGACCCCGACTTTGCCAAAGGCCAGATGGAACTTATGCTCCGTGGATTGTATCTGCATCCCAACGGACAGATGCCAGCCTATGAATGGAATTTCAGCGATGTAAATCCGCCGGTACATGCATGGGCCAGCCTGTTTCTTCACAGAATGCAAATGGCTGAAACCGGGGTAGCTGATGTAAATTATTTAAGAAAAACATTCAATAAACTACTGATAAACTTCACCTGGTGGGTTAACCGTAAAGACAGGTTCGGGAAGAATGTTTTCGAAGGAGGCTTTCTCGGTCTTGACAATATCGGAGTGTTTGACAGGAGTGCACCTTTGCCTACGGGTGGCAGCCTTGAACAGGCAGATGGCACTGCCTGGATGGCCCTCTTCAGTCAGAATATGCTTGATCTTGCGTCGGAGCTTGCAGTTCACGATGAATCGTACGAGGAGATGATAATCAAATTTACCCAGCACTTTATGTTTATTGCAGCAGCCATGAACAGGGAAGGTACGGAAGGGATGTGGGATGAAGAAGATGGTTTTTATTATGATCTTCTGCGTCTGCCTGACGGAAGCGCAAAAAGGCTCAAGGTACGTTCACTTGTAGGTTTATTGCCGCTTTGTGCAACAAGCATTGTTGAAAAGTTTCAGAGAGAGCGTATACCTGAAACAATGGCTGTAATCTGGGAAAATATCCGAAGGATGCCTGATCTTTTAAAAACAATACACCCTACAGGACCCGGTCATTTCGGGGTGAACGAACGTGGTATACTTGCTCTGGTCAATCCTGAAAGGCTCAGGAAGATCCTCGGAAGGATGCTTGACGAAAATGAGTTTTTCGGTCCGCATGGTATAAGGTCAATTTCTAAGTTTCATGAGAAAAATCCATATATCCTGCATGTGGACGGTCAGGAATACCGTGTCAGTTATCTTCCAGCCGAATCAAATACCGGTATGTTCGGTGGTAATTCTAACTGGCGCGGACCGGTTTGGATGCCGGTGAATATAATGCTTGTAAGGGCACTTCAGCAGTTCTACCTGTATTATGGAAATAATTTTAAGATTGAATGTCCTACGGGCTCAGGCAATCTGATGAATCTCTTTGAAGTCAGTAAAGAATTAAGCCGAAGACTCATAAGCACTTTTACTCTTGATGTAAAAGGCAGACGTCCCGTGTACGGAGGTTCGGAAAAATTCCAGACAGATCCGCACTGGCGTGACTATATTCTTTTCTATGAATATTTTCATGGCGATAATGGTGCAGGGCTCGGAGCGAGTCACCAGACAGGATGGACCGGATTGGTCGCAAAGCTGATTCAACTATATGGTTTCCTTGATGGTGAAAGGCTTTTGTCGGGAGGCACAAAGGCAGCTTTTGTCAAGGATACTGGTAATTAACAAAAGCAGCAAAAATGAGAACCGGTCCTGATTATCCCTCGCTTTACCAGATAAATACACGAGTCTGGCTAACGGAAATTTCACAAAACCTGGATCGTCATGCAACTCTTGATGATATCCCTGATATTGAGCTTGATCATCTTGCTGAGAAAGGATTCGACTGGATCTGGTTTCTGAGCGTCTGGACAACCGGTGAGGCTGCCCGTAAGATATCTCGTGAAAACCAGGAGTGGCGTACTGATTTTGAAAAAACACTCCCCGACCTGCATGATTGCGATATTGCCGGCTCAGGATTTGCAATAACCGGATACACGGTGCACCCTGAACTCGGAGGAGATGAAGCCCTTGCAAGGTTGCGTGAAAGACTGAAAATGAGGGGACTGAAGTTAATGCTCGATTTTGTGCCGAATCATATGGGGCCTGATCATCCATGGGTAGAAGAGCATCCCGATTTTTTTATCCACGGAACAAAAGACGATCTTGAACATTTTCCCAGGAATTATACCAGGATAAAAAAAAGTCGTGGAGACATGATCCTTGCTTTTGGCCGGGACCCATATTTCGATGGGTGGCCTGATACTTTGCAACTCGATTACAGCAATCCGGCTACTGTGAACGCCATGTACCAGGAATTACTGAGGATTTCGGGACAGTGTGACGGCGTTAGATGCGATATGGCAATGCTTGTTCTTCCCGAGGTGTTTGAAAGGACATGGGGTCAAAGGGCATTGCCATTCTGGCAGGAAACAATTTTAGCTGTGAAAGAAAAAACGCCGGGTTTCTGTTTTATGGCAGAAGTTTACTGGGATATGGAATGGACAATGCAACAACTTGGATTTGATTATGCCTACGACAAACGATTGTATGACCGCCTTGTCGAAGGACATGCCAGGGCTGTCCGTGAACATTTTTATGCAAAATCCGATTACCAGAATAAGCTTGCAAGGTTCCTTGAAAACCACGACGAACCACGTGCAGCTTCAACATTTGACCAGAAAACCCATGAAGCTGCCGCCATTATTACATTTTTATCGCCCGGGTTAAGGTTTTTTCACCAGGGACAATTTGAAGGAAGAAAGAAACGTATCTCTCCTCACCTGGTAAGGGCCCCGAAGGAACAGACTGTTGAGGCTCTTCAGAAGTTTTACAGAAAATTACTTCCCATTTTAAAAGCGAATGTCTTTCGTAACGGCTGGTGGGATCTGCTTGAATGTGTGCCGGCATGGGATGGGAATGGATCATGGGATGCCTTTCTTGCATTTGCATGGGAGGATGATAAAGGAAACCGTGCTTTAATTGTTGTTAATTACGCACCCCATAATAGCCAGTGTTATGTCCGCATTCCGTTTAGTGACCTTGCAGGCAAGACAATTCTTTTAAATGATATGACAGGCTCTGCCGAATATGAACGCAGCGGTTGTGATCTTCTTGCAAAAGGTCTATATCTGGATTTGCCGGCATGGGGATACCATGTGTTTAAAGTCGGAAGACAGAAGTCAGAAGACAGAAGTTAAATGACCGGGAATCATGTTCATTTCATAAACATCTTCACAAATGATGCCGGAGAGTGGGATATTTATTAGTTCTATAATAAAGCCTTTGTAAAATTTTTATGTATCTGAAATTATAAGTTTATAGCTACTTTTGTAATTGAAAAAATATAGCCTTTATGAAAACAAAATTTAAATTTTTAATTATTGTCTGCTTCATCCTGATCTCTGTTCCGGTTATGTCTCAAAAAATTTATCCTGTGACCAGCGGGGAAATGATATTCAGTCAAAGCCAGTCATCGTTTACACAATCATTCATTAACCAGTATCCAACTGCACGGCTTGCAGCAAATAATGTCCGATTCACAATATTCTTCCATATCGGACAGTACATACATTATGATTTTAACAATAAAATTGGCATGTTTTCCGGGCTTGCTATCAGAAACGTTGGTATGATAACTGATGAAACCCTGCCACAGACTGTTTCTGTTTCGAACGGGGCAGGCGTACCTTACAGTGATTATAAAATTATCCGAAGGCAATATATGCTAGGTGTTCCCCTTGCCATTAAGTTTGGTGCATTCGACAATCACCTCTTTCTCTATGGAGGAGGCGAGTATGAAATGGCGTTCCATCTGAAAGAAAAATACTGGAGCAATACTTTTGACAGATCCGGTACAAAAACCAAAAACAAGGAATGGTTCTCGAATCAGACTCCAACTTTTCTTCCTTCTGTATTTGCAGGAGTACAGCTACCAGGCGGATTTAATGTGAAATTCAAATATTATCTCACTGATTTCCTTAATAAGGATTATATCTCCAGCAGGAACTCTCAGGAAGGTTCTTCCTTTGATATCAGCGATCTTTCAAGATATCAGGAATCACAGATCTTCTCATTCTCACTTTGCTGGCAGTTCAATACAGCTGCAATATGGAATGGCGATATTATAGAATAGGGAATTCTAAAGCAATAACTATTGAGGCTGTAGAGGTTTGATGCTATATTAAAAATCTGTTTTAATATATCTACCCCTAAATCCCCCTGTATGAATCCGTATATCAGAAAGGTAACCGTGATAAGCGGCATTGTTTTCCTGATCGGATCATTAGCTCTGCACGGACAAATTTTAAGGGATTCCTCCACACTTGTCATTATCAGACAGGATATTGACCTGCTTTACAATTTCAAATTCAATGATGCGAGGAATCTGTCTGATGAATTCATCAGGCATTACCCTGATCATCCCATAGTTAATCTGATCAGTGGCCTGACCACATACTGGGAGAATTATCCTCTTCTGCAAAAATCAGATTTCCAGGAATCCTTTGAAAATGACATGCGGAAATGCATTGAGCTTTCAGAAAATAAAAGGGATTCTGCAAATGAAGCGGAGTATTTACTTGCCAGTCTTTGTGCCAGAGGGATGCTTCTGACGTTTTATTCTGACAATGATATGATTGCAGATGTAATCCCATTGGCAATCAGCACATACAAACCTCTGAGAAGTTCCTTTGAATACACCTCCTCATGCACTGATCTGTTATTCTTCACAGGTCTTTACAACTACTACCGGGAAGCTTATCCTAAAGAGTATCCTGTGTATAAATCACTTGCCCTCCTTTTCCCTGAAGGAAATACTGAAACAGGCATTAAGCAATTAAAAACATCAGCTTCAGGGTCTGTGGTTCTCAGCCCTGAATCATACTACCTGCTATCCTGGATCTATCTGAATTTTGAGAATAATTATAGTGAGAGTCTCCATTTCAGCAGGACTCTTCATGAGAAATACCCTGACAATGATCTTTACAAGGCAACATTTATCAAAAACCTTCTTCTGATCGGTAAATATGACGAAGCCGAATCATTGTTCAGCGAATCCTCCGGTTCTGATAACGGTTCATATCTCAGCGCTCAACTCTCTGTTTTCAAAGCGATTCTGCAGGAGAAAAAATACAAGAACCCTGCTCTTGCTGAAGAATTATATAATATAGGTATCCATAACTTATCTGACTTTGGTTCATATGCCAATGAATATATTGCTTACGGGTATTATGGCCTGAGCAGGATCAGCAAGTCGCGGGGTGAAAATCATACTGCCAAAATTTACAGAAATCAGGCAGAAAAACATGCAGAATTCAAGAAGATCAGTTTTGACAGATAACCAAATAATGTAACCGTTAATATAAATGATGTTTAATTTATAAACTTTGTGAATCCATAGTGCTTTTGTTTGTTAAACTTAAGAACTGATTTTTTCCATATCTTCGCATACAACTTATTTTTATTCTTTTAAAATAAATCTTCTATGAAGAAAACTGCCTTGCAAATAATAATTATGCTATTATTATCTTCTTGCGCTTCAGTAAAGATTTCAGCTGACTATGACCAGAATGCTTCTTTTGAGTCATACAAAACATATGCACTTGTTGTATATCCTGAAAGTCTTCCCTATGATCGTGATATGAGCACCACGGCCATATTATCGGTGGAAAGGGAGCTTAAGTCCAAAGGATTGAAGAAAGCAGAAAATGCAGATCTGCTCGTCGATATGAAAGCCAGGGCCACCCAGGCAAAAACTGTTTCCGGTACTTCCACAGGGGAATATCCTGATTTTTATGGTGTAGGTTATATCTATACCTGGGGGGCTGGATTTTCAACTGCAACAATCAATTTCAACAGCTACAGTGAAGGAACACTGTTTATCGACCTGATTGATGCACGAAAAAGACAACTGGTTTGGCAGGGTCGAGGTATGACAACTCTCCGGCCTGATGCACCTCCGACGGAGAGAGAAAAGAATCTGTCAGAGGCAATAACAAAAATTATGTCAAAATATCCACCTGAAAAATAAGTTCAACATTATTTTTTTCTATAAGAACATATTCAAATTGGGGGTATTGACAAAGTCAAAATCCAATAACCGCCGAGTAGGCAAAGGGGACTTTCACCCCTAAGCCTCTCACAGAACCGTA
>CALMJY010000026.1 GCA_937864815.1 uncultured Bacteroidota bacterium | reverse complement strand
TTCTGAATTGCTGCTCAGGATGTAACAGGCTACCGGAGAGAATACTGCAATATAAGGAGTTATCTTATCCTTTACAATTCTCCTGGTAAAGAGCCCGAAAGAATAAAGGCCGAGCAATGGACCATATGTATATCCTGCGATGGTGAACAACTTATCAATCACCGCCTTGTCATCGAGCATGCCAAATATCAGGACTGCAATAAAAAAGACAAAAGCAATCGAAAGGTGAACAATATACCTTATCCTCGTTTTTGCCTTTTCTGTTAAATGTTTGTGTTTATCAAGTCCAAGAAAATCAATACTAACAGATGTTGTAAGGGAGGTCAAAGCTCCATCAGCGCTGGGGAAGGCAGCTGATATCAGTCCTATAAAGAAAACAAGGCCTGCAACCGGTCCAAGATACTTTACAGCTACAGTGGGAAACATCTCATCACTTGTAGCAACTGATATGCCTCTCGCCTGAACATAGATAAGCAGTATTGCCCCCAGGAAAAGAAAAAGAAGATTTACAAATATCAGTATTCCGCTGAATGTGAACATATTCTTCTGTGCATCTCTTATATTCCTGCAACTCAGGTTTTTCTGCATCATCTCCTGATCCAGACCAGTCATGGTGATTGTTATGAACATTCCGCTGAAGAACTGTTTCAGGAAGAACCTTTCATTAGTCCATTCAGTGATAAACATTGTGGAAGCTGAACTGTTTTTAACCTGTGTAAAAAGACCGGATAGAGAAATATCAAGGTCTTTGCTGATATATATCACTGACAGAACAACAGCCAGAAGCATAAAGGTAGTTTGAAGCGTATCGGTCCAGATAATAGTCCTGATCCCACCCTTCAGTGTATACAGTATTATAAGAATAATGAATATCAGAACATTGATCCAGAAAGGGACATTCCACTCATCAAAGACAAATATTTGCAATACACTTATTACCAGATACATTCGCAAGGAAGCCCCAAGTGTTCTTGAAATAATAAAGAATCCTGCTCCTGTCTTATAGGACCAGAATCCAAAGCGCTGATCGAGATAAGAATATATCGATGTCAGCTTAAGCTTGTAGTAAAGAGGCATAAGAACGGTTGCAATCACAAAATAACCGAAAAGGTATCCAAAAACAACCACCATATAGCTGAACTGGGTATCCTTCACCCAGCCCGGTAATGACATAAAGGTTACTCCTGACAGAGATGCTCCTATCATCCCATACGCTACAACAAACCACGGGGAAACCTTATTCCCGATAAAAAACGACTGATTATCGGCTTTCCTGGCTGTTATCCATGTTACCAGGAATAATAAAAGTGTATAAACAAGGAAAATAGAGAGGATTAGTATGGGAGTCATTGTAATATGTTTGTTCTGCAAGATTATAAAAAAAAGCAAGACAGAAAAATCCGGCAATTTAATATATCACCATAAAATTGAATTATTTTTGTTCCAAAGAAAAAGTAGATGAGTTATACCGAATTTCCTTCAAGGCTTCTTGAAAATGCAGTTAATGAATTTGCATCTCTTCCGGGGGTTGGAAGGAAGACAGCATTCAGGCTGGTCATGAATCTCCTGAGAAGAAATGCAGACGATGTAAAAAGATTCGGTGAAAGCATTATTAAGCTGCATGGTGAAATTCATTACTGCAAAATATGTCATAACATCTCTGACACGGAGATCTGCAATATCTGCAGTGATGAAAAAAGAGACCCATCAGTTGTGTGCGTGGTTGAAAACATTCAGGATGTTATGGCTATTGAAAATACAAGACAATTCAGAGGGATGTATCATGTTCTGGGAGGAATAATTTCTCCGATCGATGGAATAGGTCCCGCTGATCTCCGCATTGACAGCCTTGAGGAAAAAGTTAAGAACGGAGGAATATCCGAAGTAATTTTCGCATTAAGCACCACAATGGAGGGAGATACAACTAATTATTACCTCTATAAAAAACTTAACAGGTATAATATCACTCTCACTACTCTTGCAAGGGGGGTAGCAATCGGAGATGAACTTGAATATACTGATGAAATCACCCTTGGACGGGCAATTAATAACCGGAATCCTTATCAGCAATAATGGATCTTTCGGTAATAATTGTCAGCTTTAATGTGTCAGGATATCTGAGGGAGTGCCTGAAAGCGGTTAATATCGCAACTAAAACCATTGATAGTGAAATATTTGTAGTTGACAACAACTCTTCCGATGACTCATGCGAAATGGTTACTAATGAATTCCCCCGGGTCACTCTTATCAGAAACAAGACAAATGAAGGATATGCCAGGGCAAACAACCAGGCCCTCAGGTTATCAAGTGGAAGGTATGTACTGCTTTTAAATCCTGACACTCGGGTAATGAGCGATACTTTTATCAGGTGCATTGATTTCATGGAATTAAATAAAGATGCCGCTGCATTAGGTATAAAAATGATCGATGGCGACGGTGAATTCCTGCCTGAATCAAAAAGATCACTTCCAACAGTAAGTTCAGCATTTTTCAAAGCATTCGGTTTCTCGGCATTATTCCCGGGGATAAAGCTCTTTAACAAATATTATCTTTCATCTACCGGACCCGATGAAACAACTGTAACAGAAGTTATTGCAGGTGCATTTATGTTTATAAGGAAAGTTGTACTTGACATTACAGGATTACTTGATGAGGATTTCTTTATGTATGGTGAAGATATTGACATGAGTTACAGATTCATAAAGGCGGGATACAGGAACTATTATGTTCCTGAAGCAGTTGTTACACATTACAAGGGATGCAGCACTCCAAGAGATAATTATGATGACATCCTCAATTTTTACAGTGCAATGCGGATATACCTTGATAAAAGAAGGGAAGAAGGGCTATTCAGGTTTAGCTATTCAATACTTTTCACCGGTATTTTTATCAGGGAATCGCTTGCACTCCTCAACCGATTTATTAAGCTCCGCTTCATCAGATAAATTCTTTTCCCTGCTCCTCTTGCAGGCAACAAATTCTCACTCTGCTTGTTATTAAGAAACAGGATAATTCGTAAATTTAATGTTTATACTTTCATTAGAAGAGACATGGCAAGGATGAATGTTACATTACCGGCAATGGGCGAAGGAATTATTGAAGCTACGATAAACAAATGGCTGGTAAAGAAAGGCGATAAGGTAAGAGAAGATGACCCCCTTGTTGAAGTTGCGACCGACAAGGTCGATTCAGAAGTACCTTCCCCCATTGCGGGAACCCTTGTTGAAATTCTGGTTAAGGAAGGGACAATAGCAAAAATAGGCGATATTATTGCAATCATGGAAAATGATTCTGTCGTTACCGGAGAGGACAAGAAGAAGATTGATAATGAAGTTAAACGAATCAGGGAAACAGTTGAAGAAACAAAAAAGGAAGAAGCTGATGTAGAAAATGTAGCTAATGTATTGAAAAGCAGGACCCCTTCAGGCAAGTTCATTTCACCTCTTGTACGCAGCATTGCTGCAAAAGAAGGAGTAAGCTATGCCGAGCTCGACATGGTTAAAGGAACCGGTATGGATGGAAGGATCACCAGGGATGATGTATTACAACTTATTGCTGAAGGGAAAAAGGCTTCATCAGCTAAAACTGCAAAACCTGAAAAACAGGTATCTGGAAAAGGTATCTCCGTTAAAACATCTGGCAGTGATGAGATAATTCCTATGGACAGGGTCAGGAAACTTATTGCTGATCATATGGTAATGTCAAAACACACTTCGCCACATGTTACATCATTTATTGATGCCGATATGACAAAAGTTGTTATGTGGAGAAATGCGAATAAGGAGAGGTTTATGACTGCCGAAGGTCAGAAACTTACCCTTACTCCCATCCTCATAGATGCTGCTGCCAGGGCTCTGTATGAATTCCCGATGATTAATGTATCGGTCGAGGGTGATAATATTA
This sequence comes from uncultured Bacteroidota bacterium, assembly GCA_937864815.1. Lineage (GTDB taxonomy): Bacteria > Bacteroidota > Bacteroidia > Bacteroidales > VadinHA17 > LD21. Next base: position 14,540 of record CALMJY010000026.1, on the reverse strand, counting down.
TCAGGAGGAGAAACATAAATATCGGAATGGCAACTGCCCTGCCTGACGGAAACCTCATTGTACCTGTAATAAAAAATGCCAATGAAAAGAATCTGACCGGGCTTGCAAAAACCGTTAATGATCTTGCAGAAAGAGCCAGGAAGAATAAGCTTAAGCCCGATGAAATAACAGGTGGGACCTTCACTATAACAAATTACGGATCATACAACAATCTGGCAGGAACACCCATTATTAACCAGCCTCAGGCTGCGATTCTGGGAACAGGTGTTGTGAAAAAGATTCCTGCAGTAATTGAAACTCCTGAGGGTGACATGATTGCCATCAGACATATAATCATACTCTCGCTTAGTTATGATCACAGGGTAATTGACGGAGCACTTGCAGGTAAGTTTCTGTCCAGGATCAAGGATATTCTGGAAAACTACTCACCTGATATTTCATAGTAAAAACTCTTTCAGGGCTCCATCAGATAAATAATTCAGGAATTAACATGAATATATGGTTCTTAGTTGAGGGAAAAAGGAAATATCTAAATATTCTATTTTTTCTTAAAATTCTGTTATATTAGTAGTTTGAATCAGAAATTCAGACCTGATTTCAGTTTATTATGTACTAATAAAGGGATTGCTGTTTGCAAAATTACAGGAATTATTAAAAGGTCATGTGTAATATATTATGAAAAGGATCGCTCTGGTATCTCTCACTCTTGCTCTTTTATGCATAAATAATATCTATCCGCAGGCCAGGATTGAAAACAGGAATAACTTTTATGAAGCAGAGAGCTGGATACTTTTTGAAGATTACAGGGATGCTCTTCCTATTTATCTGAGGTTACTCAGGAGTTATCCCACCAATGCCAATTTCAAATACAGGATCGGGCAATGCTACATTAATACTCCCGGTGAAAAAAATAAGGCGGTAAGCTATCTCGAAGATGCTGTTAAGAACATTAATCCCGATTACAAGGAAGGAAACTTCAAGGAGAAGGGCGCTCCCTATGATGCGCTTTATTACCTGGCAAATGCATACAGGATCAATAACCAGCTCGATAAGGCACTTGAGACCTACAGGCAGTTCCAGAAAAATCTTGACATAGACATCTATGACACTGCAGTTGTGAACCTGCAGATTCAGTCATGCCTGAACGCAAAGGAACTTATGAATAAACCTTTGTATATCAGGGTGAATAATCTGGGTGATATGATTAACGAGACCTATTCAGAGTTCAACCCGGTAGTGTCTGACAATGAAGATATAATTGTTTATAGCAAATCACTGCAGTTTTATGATGCCATACTAATCTCAACAAAAACAAATGGCCAGTGGTCAGGTCCTTTGAGTCTGAATGAAATACTGGTAGTGGATGATGCCTTATTTCCAACATCCATCTCAAAGGACGGAAAGACACTTTACCTTTACAGTTCTAAAGATTATGATGGTATAATTTACACTTCCACCTTTACCAATGGTACATGGGCTCCTATAATAAAGCTGAATGACAATATAAATACAAAATTCTGGGAATCACATGCCACGGTTTCGCATGATGGAAAGAAACTCTATTTCACAAGCAACAGAAAAGGGACAATAGGCGGTCTTGATATCTATGTTTCAAAAAGAGATTCAACAGGCGACTGGGGACCTGCGGAGAATCTGGGACCTGTAATTAATAGTGTTTATAATGAAGAATCGCCTTTCCTCAGCAAGGATGATAAAACACTTTTTTTCAGTTCCAGGGGACATTTCAATATGGGTGGGTATGATGTATTCTATTCTACTCTTCTTGATGACGGACAATGGTCAGTCCCCCTTAATGCCGGTTATCCGATAAATTCAACTGATGACGATGTTTTCTTCAAACCTGTCGGACAGGGATTTGAGGGATATTATTCCATCGACAGAACTAATGGATTTGGGAAAGCGGATATCTATCGTGTCGAAATTTTTTCTGACCAGCATCCACGTAAATTTCTGGTCAGAGGCTTTGCCAGGGTATCTGATCTTTTAGCTAACAGGAATGACAGTGTTAAGATCAGTACAATGAAAATAACCGATCCTAACCAGATGCTGGTTGTATATTCTGATCCCAAAACAGGAGAATTCCAGTTTGAGCTTCCCCATGGCAATTACAAAATCACCTTCGAAGCCGAAGGTGGAGATAAAGTAGTAAAGGACCTTTCACTGCCTATTGACTTTGAAGGTGACAGCATGCTGATCGGAGGAACCATTCTTCCCCGGATTGACTTCATTGCCGACCTCAGGGTTGAAAGCAACAAAACCTTAACTGTGGCTAAAGGAGATTCCCTTGTTATTCCTTTGAAAGTTGAGCCGGGTTCGATACTAACAATTGAACACTGGGTCGGCGATTCATTGCTTTCTACGGAAAAATATGCTGTAAATGACACAGTTTTCGTTTACAAAATGATGCCGGCTGAAGGGAATAACAGGATAGTCTTCACCCTGACAGATAAATTCAATAATGTAACCTCTACGGATGTATTTGTCACAAAAGAAAAAGATTTTTCAAGACAGCCTGTTGTAAGACCAGAATACACTCACGTCATTTCCAGGAAACAAATAGCTGCGCTGACAACTTTGCTGAAGAGTCGATCAGCAGGTGAATTGACTTCCGTAATCAACGGGGCAAATATCAGTAAACACCAGTTCGGAACAACCGATGATCTTATTGCTTACCTTAAGGAAGAGGCAGCCAAGAAGAGCATTAATCCCGAGGAAGTTGATATGCTTGCCCTTAAGATTGCCCTTATGGATAATATCCTTACTCAGGCGGCAGTTGATCTGATGGCAAAATATGCCACAGGTGAAATGAAAACCATTCTTGAAGGAATCGATATTAACGAACTCGGTCTTAAGACCTGGACTGATCTGCAGGAATATCTATCTAAGAAAAGTGAGGGCAGGATAAGCGCCGGAGATCTTGATAATCTTGCTAACCAGATCCTTTCAGGAACTGATCCATCCATTGCATTAATAAGGGATAAAATTCTGAAATACAGCGAAACATCAGAACAGGGTTCAATAATAAGAGAAGCTGTTGCGGCTGTTGATATTCAGAATATAAAAACCAGGGAAAAATGGCTCACAGCATTCCGTACCGAGTCAATCAAAAGAGGACTTACTGTAAATCAGTTTGCAGAGCTGATGCTGGCAATCAGTGCACTGCCTGATACTGATGCCGAAAAATTCCTTCAGGATCTTATCAATAATGCTGAGGAACCGCTTTTGTCATTCCTCAAATCCATTGATCTTAAAAAGGAGAAAATAAAAACACCAAAAGAACTTCTTGTTTACCTTCTGTCAGAAAAGAACAGAGGTAAATACCCTGAAGAGGCTCTCTTTAAAGCTATCTCAAATATTATAACATCCAGAAATCTGCCTGCTGAAACAATATTGGAAAACCAGGCAGCATTAAAGGAGAAAGGTAAGCTATGGGTGCTCTGGATTGTTATTGGTACAGCAATGCTCTTCTTTATATTCTATATAAATTCAAGAAAAAAGAAGAAAAAGCAATAAACTGATAAGGGGCTGACTAAAATGATGCCCCTTTTTCTTTATCCACCCCTAAATCAACCAGGGGGGACTTAATATTAATCCGTGAATATACCCCCCTTGGGGGTTTGGGGGTAAAACATGCATTTTAAGACTATCTCTTTTTTATTATTCCGGTGAAGATTTTTCCTTTGATATATTTTTGATAAATTTGCTATTCTAAAAACCGGAACATGGATAAAAAAACTGCAATTCTGTTGATTACAATGATTCTTGCCTTTTCTATTCATGCACAGGATAACAAACATCTTCAGGATACCTTCCTGGAGGCAGAGTACTTCTTCATGAATGAAGACTACCCTGAGGCAATCAACTATTATCTGCAGATCTATTCTGAAAAAAATGACAATGCTAAGATCGCATTCAGCATAGGTGTTTGTTATCTTAATATTCCGGGAAAGAAAGACCTTGCAGTAAAATATCTTGAAGAAGCTGTTATAAACATGTCTGCCAAACATAAGGAAGGCACTCTTAATCAGGTATCAGCTCCTTATGATGCACTGTATGAGCTTGCAAGAGCTTACAGAATCAATTATAACTTCGATAAGGCAAAAGAGTACTTCCAAAAATATAAAACGACCCTCCTGCCTGATGATGCTGAGAATATAGATTTCATTGATCATGAAATACAAGTCTGTGATATGGCCAAAACCCTTATGGACAAACCTGTCACATTTACACTGGAGAATATGGGGGAATTGTTCAATGACGATAAATCAAATTTTAATCCGGTTATTTCAGCTGATGGCAAATCATTTATTTTCATGTCGTCATTGAAATTCTATGATGCGGTTTTCTATTCCAGGCTGCAGAATAATAAATGGAGCGGACCAGTAAATATTTACGCCGAATTTCAGCTTGACGGTGATATAGTTATCTCTTCTCTATCCAAAGATGGAAAGTCCATTTTTCTTTCCAGGGATGACAATTATAACAGTGATATTTATTCAGTCACATACAATGGGACAAACTGGTCTCCGGCAGCCAGGCTGAACAAGAACATAAACACTAAATACTGGGAATCTCACGGTATTGTTTCAGAGGATGATAACATGCTTATTTTTGCCTCTGACAGACCCGGAGGTTATGGAGGACTTGATCTTTATATTTCAAGAAAAGTTAATGGGGAATGGGGTCAGGCTGTAAATATGGGACCTGAAATAAACACAAGATATAACGAAGACAGGCCATTTCTGGCTTACCATGACAAAACACTTTTTTTCAGTTCTCAGGGACATGAAAATATGGGCGGTTATGATCTTTTCAGGTCAGAAATGCTCACTACAGGGGCATGGAAAAAACCAGAAAATATGGGATATCCTTTAAATACGCCTGATGATAATACTTATTTCATGCCATATGGCGATGGCAAAAGCGGCTATATTTTTCTTGACCGGGGATCAGAAGGTTTTGGCAGAGAGGATTTATACAGGATAATCCTTAAATAAAATTTGATTAAATATAATTTTCCGCAATAGAAAAAAAGAGTATATTTGTTTTAATGGGCTACTTGAAGAAAAGGATTTCTGGCTTGTTATTGCAGCTGCTGTTGATATTTGTCTGTACCTCAGCTGTTCAGGCACAGTCTTCTTCGGAGATAAAAAGTATTTTTGCACAGGCTGAATCATACTATCTCTATGAAGAATATGAACTGGCAAACCAATTGTATCTACTGCTGGAAACTCCTGACAATTTTAACATTAAATCAAAAATAGGAACCTGCTATCTCAATATACCCGGAGAAAAGGAAAAATCAATACCCTACCTTGAGGCCGCTGTAAAGAGTGCAGCCTATGACTCAAAGACTACATCATTCAAGGAAAAAAGAGCTCCACTGGATGTATATTTTTCACTTGCCAAGGCATATATGATAAATAATGACCTTGAAAAAGGGATGAATACTCTTCTTGCCTTTCAGAAGCTTGCAAGTGAAACAAAGTCTAAAGGTGGAATGGAGAATCTGGAATATATTGATCAGCAGATCCAGGCCTGCAAGACTGCTATCAAACTAAAGGAGGCACCTGTTGCTTTTATAAAGAATCCGCTGGGAACAGAGTTCAGCATGGGTTCAATTAATGACAATCCTGCAGTAAGCTATGATGGCAATACAATTGTTTATACTGAAAGAAGAGGTATCGTCAATGTTATATTCTTTTCAAAAAGAGAGAGAGGCAGATGGCAGCCGCCGGTTGAAATAACCAATGAGTTAAATGCCGGAGAGGATTGTTCCTCATGCTCCCTCAACAGTGATGGTTCCGAGTTATTCCTTTATAAAACAGATAACTACGACGGAGCCATATACTCATCAACTTATAAGGATGGTTACTGGACACCTATTAAAAAGCTTAACAAAAATATCAATACAAAATTCTACGAATCACATGCTTCAGTTTCGGCAGATGGTAAAAAGCTTTATTTCACAAGCAACAGAGAAGGAGGTCAGGGAAACCTTGATATTTATGTTTCGGAAAAAGACGGGCTTGGCGAGTGGGGACCTGCAGTAAATCTCGGACCAACCATTAACACCCCCTATAATGAAGATGCGCCTTTCATTACTCAGGATGGTAATACACTCTATTTTACCTCAGAAGGACATACCTCCATGGGAGGATACGATATTTTTAAGAGCCAGTATACAGCTTCGGAATGGAAAACACCTGAGAATGTTGGATACCCATTGAATTCATCCGACGATGAAAAATTCTTCCAGCCGGCAAATAATGGAAAAAATGCCTTTGTCTCCATGACCACCGACTACAAGAAACAGGACATAATGTATGTTACTCTGGGATGGAGAATAAAAGGAGTTCTGACACTACAAGATACAACTGTCAGACAGGACGAAAAATATGCAGTTACCTTAATTGAAAAAAAATCGGGTGATACCCTTGGCATTGTAAAACCTGACACTGTAAAAAGGGCTTATGACTTTCTTATACAGGCAGGTGATTATACGATTGTTTATTCCGGAACCAGGCATCTCACACATAAGATTGACACATCAGTATTTTCAGGACATAAAGAACCTGTTATCACCCTGGACGTTGAACTCAGTCCTGACCTGATTGCAAGAGTTGAACCGCCTGCCGAAGTCTTCGATAAGATTGATCTTTCAGTGATTCCTGTTGTTCAGTCAGTTGACTCGAGCATGATGATTATAAACCTGAACATAAACGACGTTAGTGATAAAAACATAAACGATTCGGAAATACTCTATTTTACAGTTCAGGTGATTGCATTATACAAGCCTGTCGATGTAAGTTATTTCAAACGCATCAATGACCTTAAAGTTATGTATAACGAAGAAGACCGGTTTTACAGGTATACTACAGGTGTCTTCAAAACAAGGGAAGAGGCAGATAAATGGAGACTGGAACTTATCCGAAGAGGATATCCTGATGAAATCTTTATAAAGAAAGTTTCAAAATAGATTATAGTGACCCGCAAGTGTCAGATCATTCCTGTACTGCTATTATTTCAAATCAGCCTTTTTTCTCAGATCATTTCTGATAAAGAATATATTAAAGCAGTCAAGGATGCTGACTTCCTTTTCAATTATGATCATAATTATGAAAAGGCTGCAGAACTTTACGAACCTGTATATAATTCCCACCCCAACAATTGCAATCTGGCTGCAAAACTTGGAATCTGTTATCTGAATATTGACAGGAACAAATCAGATGCACTCAAACTGCTTGTTAAGGCCTCGGAAAATGTAGCAGACAGCGAAAAGGATTACCTTGACCTTGGAGAGAAAGCTCCATTGGATACTTACTTCTATCTGGCTATAGCCTATCACAGGAATGACAGCCTGCAGAAAGCCATTTCAGTATATTCTGATGTCAGAAAAAAACTAAATGGAACTGATTTCAAAGAAGAAGAATTTATTGATAATCAGATAAGAGATTGCCGGCATGCAATTAATATGAAAAAGAAACCTCTGTCTATTATCACAAATCTCTTTATACCATGGCTAATTGAGTATCCTGGTGCGTGTAACCCCGTCCTTGCAAAAAATGATTCCGTCTTCATTTTTACTCTTAAAGAGGGCGGCAAAACCAGAATTCTGTGCTCATATAAATCCACCGCATGGGAAAGACCTGTCGATATTACCGACCAGATTGGAGGTATGGACAGGTTTTATTCAAATTCAATTACCGGTGACGGAAAACTGCTTATCCTTTTCCTTGACGACGGTTATGACGGAAACCTTTACTATAGTAAGAGAACAGATACAACCTGGACTAAAATAAAAAGCATGGGTAAACCTGTTAATACTGTTTACTGGGAGTCGAATGGATTTATTACTCCTGATGGTAATACATTGTACTTCTCTTCTAACCGTCCCGGTGGTATTGGTGAACTGGATATATGGGTTTCGGAAAAAGAGACCGACAACAATTGGGGAGATCCTGTTAATTGCGGAGATATTATTAATACACGGTTTAATGAGGACACTCCATTTTTCAATAATTCTGAAAATGCATTGATTTTCAGTTCTGAGGGCCATATAAGTATGGGGAGCTACGATATTTTCAGATCAGTTAAGAGATATGAGACATGGACTAATCCTGTTGGTATGCCCTTTGCATTTAATAACACCTCTTCAAATACCTTTTTTATTCTGAATAACAATGCTCCCGGTTTTATTACAAGTTTATACAACGAAAAAACTAACAGCAGGAATATCTATACGCTGGTAGCCCTTGATCCGGCAGATAAGATTACAATTGCTAACGGGACTATAAATCTCGGAGATGGTATGCTTCCCGATCCAAAGTTGATCAGGATTCAGCTGTCAGACCTTAAGAAAGGATCACAGATAAAAAGCATTGAGTTAACAGATTCATCTTCATACAAAGCAGAACTTAAACCGGGCGATTATCAGTTATTAATTAGTCACACCGGGTATAAAACAGATACAATAAATCTGAATATCCCATTGTACTTCGCAGGTAACTATATTGCTGTTAATTCCAATCTTATTCCATCAAAGGTTATTGAAAAAGAATTCTTATCAATAAATAACATTCTATTTGAATTTGATAGTTATGTACTTAATAGCCAGGCACTATCTGCTCTTGAAAAACTAAAATCCATACTTTTATCATATCCTGAATTGAAAATAGAAGTCGCCGGATATACAGATTCACAGGGCAGCAGTGATTATAATCTTATGCTTGCAAATAAGCGGGCACAGTCTGTAATTAAATATCTGACTGCTGAAGGAATATCAGGTTCACGATTAATAAAAAAAGCCTACGGTGAGTCAAACTTCGTTGCAATAAATACAAACCGGGATGGATCAGATAATCCTGAGGGAAGAAAATATAACAGAAGAGTCACCATCGGAATAAAAGATCCACAAACAGGTATAACAATAAGCCAGGAATCATATATTCCGCGGCACCTCATACAGCCATACTCGATGAGATTTAGTATAGTACTTACCAGGGCCACCCATCCAATTTCTTCAGAGCAGTTCACAGACCTTAAATTAAATCAAATGCTTACCATCCAATCTCTTAAAATTGATTCATTATCAATTTATTATATTGGCCTTTTTAATAATAAATATGATGCTTTAAAGTATCTTTCATATGCAAGGGGGAAGGGATTTAAAAATTCTTTCATCGTGACTCAGTCTGAAATAAATACAGCAGCTAAAAACCTGGGAAGACTTGATATTTCATCACCCGGAATAGGGGGTGAAGTAATATATACAATACAACTCAAAGCATCGAGACAAAAAATAAATATGAATCTGTTCAAGGATATTGATGGGGTAAGGGAAATAGCTTCGTCCGATGGATATTACAGGTATGTTTTTGGAGAATTCAGATCAATTGACAAAGCGAAGGAAGCTGTTGTTTCTGTCAATAAATCAGGATATAAAGATGCTTTCATAAGAGACCTGTATTTACTTCTACATTAAAATTTATTAACTTGAACTTAATTCAAATCCAAAATAATCGCACCAAAAGAAGTTAGCCATGAAATTCAAAGATATCAGACTCAGGGCACTGGAACCGGAAGATCTGGAACTGCTTTATAACTGGGAGAATAATCTCTCATACTGGGTTGTCAGCAACACTGTGAGCCCCTTCTCAAAATACACGCTTAAACGGTATGTGGAAAACTCTCATAAAAGCATCTATGAAGCAGGTCAGTTGCGTCTTATGATAGATCATATAAATGACAAAGTATCAATAGGGACTATTGATATATTTGACTTTGATCCTTTCCATATGAGGGCCGGCCTTGGAATTCTGATAGCTAATGAGGAGTACAGGAGAAAGGGCTATGCTACAATGGCGCTTACATGTCTGATAGATTATTGCTTTAAAACGCTGCAGCTCCACCAGCTATACTGCAACATCCTGTCAAATAATAACGAAAGTATTGATCTTTTCAAAAAGATCGGTTTTGTTCAGTCCGGATTGAAAAAGGAGTGGATTAAAACATCAGACGGATACCTTGATGAATACATGTTTCAGCTGATAAATCCGAAAACCTGATCCTCTTTACATTTTGATCCCAACCCTGCAGCCAGCAGACCACAGGCTGCGGAAATATCTTCACCTCTTGATCTTCTTACTGACGCAGAAATGCCTGAGGTTACCAGTATATGTTTAAACTTCTGCATCTTTTCAGGTGTCGAAGATTCTTTATCATCAACACCAACTGAATGATATGGAAGAAGATTTACCCTAATTGATGAACCTCTGAGCAGAGAAATAAGTTTTTCCAGATGCTTATCAGTATCGTTAATATCTTTTATCATTATGTATGCAATAGTGAGCCTCCTCCCCTTCCTAAGTTTTGCCTCCTTCATAAGCTTCACTATTTCTGCTGACGGGTATTTGTTTTCAACCGGAACTATGAGTTTACGTTCTTCGGCGAAAGGAGAATGAAGACTCAAAGTAAGATTACAATCTGATTTTTGCAGGAACATCTGCATTGAAGGAAGAATTCCAACAGTTGATACGGTAATATTCCTCGGACTGAGAGACAGTCCCCATGAAGCGGTCAAAATCTCACATGCCTTAAATACATTATCAGTATTATCAAGAGGTTCTCCCATCCCCATGAAAACAACGTGAGTTATTTTTCCGGCAGCATGAATACTGAGAATCTGATTAATAATCTCTCCTGTTGTCAGATTTCCGTGAAAACCATATGCCCCTGAAACACAAAAATGACATCCCATCCTGCAACCAGACTGAGTTGAAACACAAACTGTATGTCTTTTACCGTCAGGTATATAAACTGTTTCAAATCGTCTTCCTTCAGAATTCATGAACAGGTATTTAACGGACTTGTCTTCCGATGTCTGCATGTGGGTATATCTGAAAAAACCGGTTTCAGCTTTATCCAGAAGCAGGGATCTGAGTTTTCCCGGAATCTTCGGAAAATCGTTGAAATCCTTTAGTCTCTTTTTATACAGGCTGTTGGATACAGATATGGCATGAGTATAAGTGAACTCATAAGGGTTTATAAGTTCATAAATCTCATCCACAGTCATGCCGCACAAATTCTTCATTGCCATATATCCGGGAAATTGCAAAAATAAGCCGATTATCAATATCTTAGTAAAATAAATTCATCAGGCTGACTGATTTTATTGAGAATACTATGGTGAAATGGAAGTCACTATACATTTATTATATATCAGGTACAGGGAATGCCAGAGCTTCTTCATACTGGATAGCCGGAGAGGCCGAGAAACAGGGTTGGAAAACGGTAGTCCAGCAAATTGACAGGCTGGAAAATATAAATATGCCGGAGAAGAATGATGAAACACTCATAGGATTTGCTTTTCCCACACACGGATTTAATGCAGCTCCGTTAATGCTCCGGTTTATAGCCGGATTCCCCCGTGGACTGGGGAAAGAAGTTTTTCTTTTGAACACCCGGGCAGGGATGAAACTTTATAAACTGTTTCTGCCCGGCTTAAGCGGTGTTGCTTTAATGCTGCCGGCTTTTATGCTCTGGATGAAAGGATACAGGTGTATAGGATTCAGGCCGGTAGATATGCCTTCCAACTGGATTTCGCTTCATCCGGGACTCAGAAAAAAAGTTACGGAATCAATTGTCAGGAGGTGCGAAAGGATTGTCAGGTCATTTGCCGTAAAGATTCTTGGAGGGAAAAAAGTTTACAGGGGACTTTTCAGTTTGCCTGTTGATCTGCTTATAAGTCCGGTTGCTCTTGCCTATTATGCCGGAGGCAGGTTCTTCCTTGCCAAAACCTTTATTGCCAGTAATAAATGTACCAACTGCAGATTATGCATTAAGGAATGTCCTACCGGATCAATAGTTGAGTTAAATGGAAGACCATACTGGAAACTAAGCTGTGAAAGCTGCATGAGATGTATGAACCGTTGTCCTGAAAGGGCTATTGAATCCGCACATGGCATGGCTTTGGCTTTCTGGTTTATTTTTACAGCTGTCAATACACATGTTTTACTTGCTGTTGTCGGTATTCTTGAAATTACTCCTGAAAAATGGTGGTGGTGGGTAATATCCAATATTCTCAGTATAGGTGGTATGGTCTTAATAACTGCAATACTTTACAGGGTTATTCATTATTCAATGGCTATCAGGCCAATCAGGGATCTGGTAAGATATACCTCTCTCACCACCCTCCCCTTCTGGAGAAGGTACAATTTCAATAAGGGAAATAAATCTGTAAAAGATAAGGAACTTACCAGACCTACTTCATGAGCCCGCGGTTTATCAACAGAGGTTCTATAACAGGTTCACGTCCCCTGAAGTCGACAAACATCTGCATAGCATCGACTGTTCCGTTTCTCTCAAGTACACTTTTCCTGTACTTTACAGCAGTCTCCTGATCGAAAAGTCCTTTTTCCCTGAATGCTTCAAAAGCATCATTATCAAGCACTGCAGCCCAGGTATAGCTGTAGTAACCGGCATCATATTCGCCGGCAATATGAGTGAAGTAAGTACTTCCATACCTTGATACTATCTGCGGAATAAGGCCGGTTTTATCAAAATATTCCTTCTCAAACTTCTGGATATCAATATTTACAGGTGCTTCAAGTGTATGTAGTGACATATCGAGCAGTGAGGCTGCAAGCACCTCAACATTTTCAAATCCCTGATTAAAATAGCCGCTGTTCCTGATTTTCTGTACCAGGTCGGCAGGTATTGGTTCATTTGTATCGTAATGTTTTGCATACAGATTCAGAACCAATGGTTCAAGAGCCCAGTGTTCCATAAGTTGCGACGGCAATTCTACAAAATCCCAGGCAGGATAAGTTGTGTTATAAGTGCTTCTATTGAAGAGAGCATCAAGAGCGTGTCCTATTTCATGATACATTGTAAGCACCTCTTCCAGGCTTATAAGAGAAGGCTGACCTGCAGTAGGAGGAGTAAAGTTGAAAACTGTTGTCACAACCGGAGCTACACTGTTTCCGTCAACGATATGGTGATTTCTGTATGTCACGCACCAGGCTCCCTGTTGTTTGCTTTCCCTGGGATAGAAGTCCATATACATAACTCCCAGGTGTGAGCCATCAGCGTTTTTAACTTCAAATGCCTGTGCATCAGGATGAGGCAGGGGTATATTACTAATCGGGGTAAATGAAATTCCGAACAGCTTATTCACCACTGTAAATAATCCGTTTCGCACATTATTAATACTGAAATAAGGTCTTAGCTGGTTATCATCCAGATCGTACTTCAACTTTCTCAGCTTCTCGGCATAATACCACCAGTCGGAAGGTGCCAGTTTAAAATTACCTCTTTCTTTATCAATAATCTTCTGCATCTCAGTTACTTCACTCTTTGCCACGGGAACCGATTTCTCCCAGAGATTATTCAGCAGTCCGAAAACATTTTCAGGGACTTTTGCCATCCTGGGTTCAAGTACTACATGAGCATGTGTTTTATATCCGAGCAGTCTGGCTCTTTCAGCTCTGAGACTTACAATCTCTGCAAGAATTTTATTGTTATCATGTTCATTTCCATTATTTCCCCTGTTAGTGTATGCATTAAAGATTTCGTTTCTCAGTTTTCTGTCAGAAGAATATGTTATGAACGGAAATATACTTGGCCTCTGTGTTGTGAAAGCATATTTACCTTCCTTCCCAGCCTCTTTTGCAGCTTCTGCAGCAGTGGAGATAACCGATTCAGGTAAGCCTGCAAGATCTTCCTTATCAAGCAGAAGCATATAACTGTTTGTTTCAGCAAGAACATTCTGACCGAACTTTACTGTCAATAATGAAATTCTCTGGTTGATTGCTTTCAGGGAATCCTGATCGGTTTTACTCAGGTTTGCCCCGTTTCTGACAAATTTCTTATAAAGGTTTTCAAGATTGAACTTTTGCTCAGCGGTAAGATTTAATTCTGCCTGAGTATCATAAACTGACTTAATCCTTTTAAACAGGCCTTCATTCAGCAGGATTTCATCCAGATAACCTGCATATCTGGGAGATATCTCCATCTGTATAGACTGGAGGGAATCATTAGTGTTGGCTGCACTCTGGGCAAGAAACACAATCATAACATTGGCAAGCAGTTTTCCGGCCCTGTCAAGGGCTTCCACAGTGTTTTCAAAAGTCGGTTTCTCCCTGTCAGATACAATTTTTTCAATGTCTTTCCTTCCTTCTGTTATTCCCTGGTCAAATGCAGGCATATAATGCTTAGCCATTATCTTTTCAAATGGCGGAACACTGAACGGAGTATCATAATCAGAGAAAAAGGGATTGGATAAATCCTTCTCAGTATTGCTGTTACAGGCTGTTATACAAAGACTTACAGTGCTGACAAACAGCATGGTTTTCAGAAGATTCTTCATAACAGTATTTAATTAAAACAGATCGGGTTATATTTTACAAATTAAATCTATTATGTGTATGAAACAAATATCTTATGTCAGTTTTGGAATAAGTTTCTTAGTTTTAGGACTATGTGCAAGGATTAATAAAGAATATAATACACTTTTCTAT
>CALMJY010000025.1 GCA_937864815.1 uncultured Bacteroidota bacterium | reverse complement strand
AGCGAAGCGAGGGATCTCCTTCTTCATTCTTCATTTAGCTTATTTGCAGATGTGATTAAAGATTAGCTTAAAGAGGAGAGTCAGCTCCACTTCGGCGGGGGGAAACTATTGATGTCACTCACCTTCTACAAAAAATCCCTTAGCTTGACGGCTATGCCCTTGGGAGGTTAATCAAGATAAGTAACTGAGAATTAACAGTATAACAAACAGTGAAACTCCGTGCTTACTCCGTGGAACTCCGTGGTTAAACTTATTCAGCAAGAAGATTACAGCCACGGATGTCACTGTTATCAAACCGGCCAAGAACCTCGAAACCTCCGTCTTCGTGCAGCCTTCCAAGATCGCCGGTTGCGATGAAGGAACAGGAATAGATGTTAGCCAGATCAATAATATTTATCCCACCTGTCCTTCCGGGTTCGGTGAAAAGTGTGAGGGGATCCTGGGGATCTCTAAGTACTATTTTCATCCATGGCGGACAATAAAAGATCCCTTCTCCTTGTGAATATGCTTGGCTGAGAAGTTCTGTCATTCCGTATTCAGAATGTATTTCTTTAACATTGAAACCTTTCATTAGAACAGCATGAAGTTCTGAACGTGTAAGCTCTTTCCTCCTGCCTTTCATCCCTCCTGTTTCCATTATTGTCACTCCGGAAAGATCATGTTTATTTTTCTCTGCAAGATCAAGCAACGCAAAACTGACACCGAGAAGGAGGACCTTTGATTTATTTTCCCTGGCTGATGTGATATTCAGAATTAACTCCTCCTGATTCTCCCTGAAAAAACCGCTCAGCTTATTCCGGCTCATTTTTATCAGTGTATCTGCCATATAGACCAGTGAGGAATTCTCCCTTTCTGTGTATGACGGCAATAAAGCTGCAATCATATAATCTTGCGGATCTCCATAGAATAATCTGAAAGTTCTTATGAAACTATCTGAATAGAGAGAGAGGTCAGATACAAAATGTCTGCTGGTTATACTGCCGGTAGTACCGCTGCTTTCGAAGCACTTTTCAATTTGTTTGCTCCCGGACACAACTTTTTGGCTCCTGAAGAACCCGACCGGCAGAAAAGGAAAATCGGTAATGTTATTAATTTTCTCCGGATCTGTTTTTAATCTTTTCGTAAAATCCTGATATACAGAATTATTATTAAACTGATAATCAAATACCTGCAGTGCAGTATTTTGAAAATCAGAATTATTTTTAACAGTGAATATTATATCCCTCAGATTCCGGGTCATTTTCAGGGAAAGGTCGTTGTTCCGTCAGGCTGATAAACCCACTGGAAAGTACATTCACCATACGCAAGAGTCTGCCTGATCTCATTAACAGTACTTACGATCCTGAATTTGGTATAAGTATCCTCGTTTGACCTGTAGATCCAAATCTGGTTGGCAGCAATCGGATCAGCCATGTCGGTCCACCGGGTTGCGGTAAAAGTTTTCAGGTTATCAAAAGCGGCTTTTGCAGAATTTTCGTCAGGATAATCCCCCACCTTATAAAATGACGGGTTAAGGTTGTTTGCCTGGAGTGTAAGCCTGAAAGGTGTGTTGTCCTTATTTACATAAACAATAATATCGGGGCCGGGCTGACCTATCGTTGAAACAAGTTTCCCCTGTGAAAAGGAAAAACCATATACATAATATGTAGTACTCTGATAGGTAGTATTGTCGATTGTATCGGTACCGGATGTACGGACCTTAACTTCTTCCTCGCATGAAGAAAGAGTTATCACAAATGCCAGCAGGATAATTGATAATCGTTTCATAACTTGTGCAAAGATACAACAAAATAAGGCAATATTTAGTTCAATATTTCCAGTTTTTGGATTCATCTGTTGTAGATACGTCAGAAGTCAGGAAGAATTTTCCTGCTATTAAAAGGGCATTTATGCTCAGCATTCTGAAGATAGATCCTGAAAACCTATTCAACACCTCCGGTGCTGCAAATAATCTTGCACTTTTGCCACAGATGTCACTGTGGATATTGGATTTGGATGTCTCCGACATCCTTCCAAAATGATTGATTTTATCCTCGATCAGGACACGCCATGGCGTGTCCATTAACCTATTTTGATATAGTAAACAGGGGTTATAAGATTTGAGCATTTTTCATTTACATGTTACAGATTGCTTCACCCTGCTGCGCACGGTTCGCAATGACATTATTCTTTGGTTTGCTTTATCAATATCGAATCAATCATTCTAAGTCACTTTGTCATTGCGAGGAGGAACGACGAAGCAATCCTTGACATACAGCAGAATAATTCTTAAAACCTGTTCCCGTGAATGAGAAATTCTCTGTTTCAATATGTCGGTTCACCATAATTCGGATTAAACCCGCTACATGATATAACCATTGAGCCAGCACCAATTTGTAGTGGCGCTTAAGACGTATTAACGAATGGAGGGATGTAGAGTCATGCCATGGCATGACCCTACCCATGAATGATTGTGGATGGTAGGGACACGCCATGGCGTGTCCCTATCTGGCATTACATATTTTACGTTACGCATTATATGGAATTTTCTTTAAGGAATCTGAGAAAGTTACAATCCAAAAATCATTTAATTAGCAAATCCCTCAATCCATCGGCAAAAGAGTAAATCATTTATAGAGTAAAATTTCTTTCCGGCTATATCGAAGTCATAATAAATCAGTTCCATTTGAATTAGAGATTCTAATGATCTGAGAACTGTCGAAGGATTACCCAATGAATACTTCATAACAAAATCTATCCCTGTGGGTTCATATAATTCTCCCTCAAGAGCAGCCGCTTTTAATACTTTCCACTGAGGCTGGGTAAGCATATTCCGGTAGTTAAAATATACAGGCTCCTGTTCTTCCAGAAGCCTGGCAGCTTCCTCCTTCCAGGTAACCTCATCGATTTTATTTGTGCCTGTAAGATATACTCTGTTACAAATAAGCTGGACATAATACGTATGACCATTGGCCCAGTCAACAAAATTCCTGATAGTTTCATCTTCAATATCTTTTTCATTTTCAATAAAATGATTTTTAATAAATGTCCGGTATTTTTCACTATCGATCTTACCTATCTTAAGAAGGGAGGCACTATTGAAAAACGGACGTGATGGAATTGTGAACATTTCATTCAGCAAATGCTGCTGGCTGCCGGCAAAAATAAATAAGACATTCTTTAGCCTCTGGATCAATGTTCTTAACCAGGCATCGGTATTCTTTTCAGGATATTTAAGAATCTGCTGAAACTCATCTATGGCTATTACATATTTTACCTGTTGATTCTCAAGAAAGGTAAAAATTGTTTCTATCTGGTATGGGATCTCACTTTCTTTAAGTGTAAATGAAACCTGTGGAGATCCCGTCAGTGTGTCAAAACTGATTGTTGTCCTCAAGGATTTTATAAAATCCCATAATTTTTGTCCGGCTTTCTTCTTCGCCGGAACATTGCGAATAATTGCGCTTGCAAGTTCATTTAAAAATCCTGAAATATTCTCAGTTGGAAGAATATCCAGATAGATTCCTCTGGTACCTGATGGCAGTTTGCCCAGAACATGTTGAATGAGAGCAGTTTTGCCAATCCTCCTTGGAGCTGTGAGAATGGTTGATTGCCCTCCTTTGAGATTCATTAAAATACGTTTTGTTTCTTCCTCCCTGTCGCAGAAGTACTTATCACCATAATATCCGGTTGTGGGGAAAGGGGTTAACGGAGTTTTCATATCAAATTCAATTTACATTTTGCAATTTACATAATGTAAATTACATTTTAGCAATTATTAGAATATTTTTTAGGTATAATATAAAAAAGGCTGCACGTTTGTACAGCCTTTGTAATAAATCTGGATTTCAATATTACATCCCCCTGTCCCCCTTCAAAGGGGGAATTGAAGATGAGATCAACTTTTCTCCCTCTCTCCTATTCTCCTCTAATCGCGGTGATCCCCGGCAACTTCTTCCCTTCCATATACTCAAGCATCGCACCTCCACCGGTTGATACATAGCTAACCTTGTCGGCAAGGTTGTTCTTATTGATGGCAGCTACTGAATCGCCACCTCCTATAAGACTGTAGGCACCTTTTGCAGTAGCGGCAGCAATGGCTTGTGCAATGGCAGTTGTACCTTTTGAGAACTTCTCCATCTCAAATACTCCCATTGGTCCGTTCCAGAGGATTGTCTTTGAACTTTCAATAACAGAGGAGAAATCAGCAATGGTCTTTTCAGCTATATCAAGTCCCAGCCAGCCGTCTTCAACTGCATCAACAGCAGAAACATTTGTATTTGCATCATTGTCAAACTTATCGGCATTCAGACTGTCGACCGGCAGATAAATCTTTACACCTTTCTGCTTAGCCTTTTCAAGCAGCTGAAGTGCAAGGTCAAGCTTATCTTCCTCGCAAAGTGATTTACCTATCTTTCCTCCCTGGGCTTTAACAAATGTATAGGTCATACCTCCGCCAATAATGATATTATCCACTTTGTTTATGAGATTTTCAATCAGCAGAATCTTATCTGAAACCTTTGCTCCTCCCATTATCGCTGTAAATGGCCTCTGTGGCTCCTTGAGAACTTTATCCATTGCAAGAAGCTCGCTGTTGATGAGGTAGCCGAACATTTTCTTCTCTGTATCGAAATAATCAGCCATTACTGCTGTTGTGGCATGAGCACGGTGAGCGGTACCAAAGGCATCATTCACATATACTTCAGCATAACCTGCAAGTTTTTTTGCCATCTCCTTCTGCTTTACCTTCATCTCGGCTTTTGCAGCCTTTTTAACATCCTCCGAGACTCCTTCGGGAAGAATTGGCTTTCCTTCCTCTTCAGGATAAAAACGGACATTCTCAAGCAGAAGAATTTCACCCGGTTTCAGGGCTGCTGACATAGTAACTGCCGACTCACCAAGGCAATCATCTGCAAAAAGGACTTTTTTCCCAAGGTGCTTCTCCAGAACAGGAAGTACGGGCTTGAGTGAATATTTGTCCATGCGGCCTTCAGGTCTTCCGAGATGAGACATCAGGATAAGGCATCCGCCGTCACTGAGTATCTTGTTTATTGTGGTTAATGCTCCGCGTATACGTGTATCGTCGGTAACAACGAATGTCTTCTTGTCGAGCGGTACATTGAAGTCAACCCTGACTATAGCTTTTTTCCCTTTGAAATTGAAATCCTGAATCATTTTCATATTGATATATTTTAAAATTTAGTGTTACTTAATTCACAATACAAACCTACATTTTTTTTTGAAATAATCATTTACAAAAATCCATTTACCATGAAGTCACAAAGTAAATTATCGATGGCGCCATCCCGATAGTTATCGGGATGTAATTGGTGCCAGAACATTTAGACACGGATTACGCTTCGCTAAATCCGCGCCAGCGGGGGCCTGTGTAATAAAAAGAACTTATACAGAGAGGCACAAAGGGGTCCACAGAGAAACACAGTGTATATAATTTGTGTACTTTTTATTGAACATTACAAAGCAATTAAGTGTTCCTCTTGCAAAAGATTAACTAAATTTGAAAAAAAAATTATGGCAAAAACAGCATTAAAAGGCAATCCTGTTAATACATCAGGAAACCTTCCGGCAAAAGGCAGTAAAGCTCCTGAGTTTACACTTGTAAAATCAGATCTTTCAAATCTTTCACTAACTGAACTTAAAGGAAAAAAGGTGATACTCAATATCTTCCCAAGTCTTGACACATCTGTGTGCGCAACATCAGTCAGAAAATTCAACCAGCTTGCAGCAGGTAAGGCAAATACTGTAGTTCTGGCAATCTCAAAAGATCTGCCATTTGCTATGGGAAGATTCTGCTCAACTGAAGGAATTACAAATGTAACTTCTCTTTCAGGTTTCCGCGACTCTGCATTTGGCAAAGCATACGGAGTGGACCTGACTGACAGTGCACTGGCTGGACTCTATGCCCGCAGTATTGTTGTGGTTGATGAGAACGGAAATGTCAAGTATACACAGCTCGTTCCTGAAATTACCACCGAACCGGATTACGATTCTGCACTTGCAGCATTATGAACTTCGCCCAGATACCCGGTCAGAAAGAGATAATCGGGAAACTTATAAAATCGGTTAAGGAAGAGAGAGTAAGTCATGCCCAGATGTTTGCCGGCAATGAAGGCTGCGGAAGCATGGCTCTTGCTCTTGCCTATGCCAGGTATATAAGTTGTGAAGATCGCTCGGATCATGATTCATGCGGAAAATGTAAATCATGCGTGAAGTACGGGAAGATGATCCATCCCGATCTTCATTTTGTTTTTCCCGTAATAAAAGGAAAGAAGGCAACCGATCCTGTGAGCGATAACTATATTGAGGAATGGAGGGAATTCGTTTCAAAATCTCCCTTCTTTAACCTCAACAACTGGCTTGACTCCATTGAGGTTGGCAATGCACAGGGTATGATATTTGCATCTGAGGCATCTGAAATAATCAGGAAACTCAGCCTGAAGACCTTTGAGTCGGATTTCAAGATAATGATAATCTGGCTGCCTGAAAAAATGCACCAGGCAACAGCCAATAAGCTCCTGAAAATGATTGAGGAGCCGCCTGAAAAGACTCTCTTCCTCCTTGTCTCAGACGAGCCGGATAAAGTAATTCCAACGATACAGTCGAGGTGCCAGCTTGTAAGAATACCTGTATTTAGTGACAGCGAAGTTGAGAACCACCTTATAAACCGTTATGGTATTACAAGGGAAAAAGCTGCCGACATATCTCATGTTGCAAACGGAAATCTGATAAGGGCTGTGGAACTCTGTGAGAATGAAAGCACATCACTCGATAACCTGGAACGTTTTAAAAGCCTTATGAGATTTGCGTGGAAGAGAGATGTTATTTCACTTATTAACTGGTCAGAAGATATCTCCTCAACGGGCAGGGAAGCCCAAAAGAATTTCATTTCATTCTCCTTAAGAATTCTTCGCGAAAACCTTATGCTCACACTTGGCCAGGATGAGAACAAACTTGTTTTCCTCACCGGTCAGGAGGCTGATTTTTCAGGTAAATTTCACCCATTTATCACAGGTGATAACGTCTATCCTCTTACAGAAGAGCTAAACCTTACCTATTCGCATATTGAGGCCAACGGTAACGCAAAAATAGTTTTCCTCGATCTGGCCCTTAAAGTTACCAGGCTGTTACGTTCTGCCTGATCATTATCGCTTTTGTTGAATTAATTCCTTTTATTGACTACTTTTGCGGAATAATTTGTGCAGACAGAGATACTTATGACTGATAACGAAGATATTCAGGGTCAGTCCGGTGAAGAGATCCGGATGCCCGATATAAAATATAAACCAGGCAACAATAAACTTGATTCATTCAACTGGCTGAGGGATATCCCTTCAGTGACCGATGAGAATGAAATTGTTGAAGTCAGGTTTAAGAATACCCGCAAGGGATTATTCAGAAACGTTAATTCACTGAGGCTTGAGGTTGGTGACATAGTTGCTGTAGAAGCATCTCCTGGTCATGATATCGGAAGGGTTTCAATGATTGGAAACCTGGTAAGGGAACAACTAAAGAGACTCAAATTAAATCCTTCTCCTGATGATCTGAAAAAAATCTACCGCAAGGCAAAGGCAGTTGATGTTCAGAAGTGGGAAGAGGCCAGGAAGCTTGAAAATACCACAATGCTTCGCTCCAGAAAGATCGCTGAAGAACTAAAGCTTAACATGAAAATCGGCGATGTTGAATACCAGGGAGATAAGACAAAAGCTATATTCTATTACATTGCAGATGAAAGAGTTGACTTCCGCCAGCTTATTAAGGTGCTTGCCGACGAATTCAAAATAAGGATTGAGATGCGGCAAATAGGAGCCCGACAGGAAGCCGGAAGAATAGGTGGTATAGGATCATGCGGCAGGGAACTCTGCTGTTCCACTCATATCACAAACTTTATTTCGGTAACAACAACACATGCAAAATACCAGGAACTGTCGCTTAATCCCCAGAAACTTGCAGGACAGTGCAGCAAGCTGAAATGCTGCCTCAATTTTGAACTCGACTGCTATGTGGATGCACAGAGATCCTTCCCTCCAAAGGAGATTCCCCTCCAGGCTCTTGACTGTACGGCATATTTCCAGAAACTGGAGGTGCACAAGGGAATATACTGGTATTCAACAGATCAGCAAAATTCCGCCAACCTTATCGCCCTTCCCGTTGAAAGGGTTAAGGAGATTCAGGCTATTAACAGAAAAGGTAAAAAGGTAGATAAGTTAAAGGTGGCTGAAGAATCATGGGAAGCTGAACCTGTATCTCATGACCTGCTTAAAAATAACAGTCTTACAAGGTTTGATCAGACTGAAGAGAAAAAGAACCGCCCGCGCCATCACCATGGAAAAAGGAAAAACAGAAAATTCAATGACAAAAAGAATAAATAGAGTTTTTTTCCTGTTCCTTTCAACCCTTTCATTGCTCCTGTTATCATGTAACAGCAATGTGGTTTTTACCGGTTCTGTTGCAATCAGGGAAAATAAGTGGCAACTGATGGAGACTCCTGTTTTCAGAGTAACCATTAATGATACGCTTAACAGTAACAACCTCTTCTTTACAATTAGAACCGGATCAGATTACCCGTTCAGAAATATCTTCCTTTTTGTGTCTGCAATATCTCCCGACGGTAAGAAACTTACAGATACACTCCAGTATTACCTTGCGGATGATAAAGGGAAATGGTATGGCAGGGGATTCGGCAACCTTAATGAACTGAAACTCCCCTACAAATCAAATGTATTTTTCCCTGCAAAAGGCGAATATCTCTTTAAAATTCAGCATGGGATGAGGACTGAAGAACTTTCAGGGGTATACGACATCGGACTGAGGATAGAAAAAATCAGCAAATAATCCTGTTACATGGGTAAAAACAAGCTTGCCAGATGGAATGAGCTCGGCTCATTCACCAATGTAATACAGCCTGAGATTGGTGAAGTGGCAGGAAAAGATCACCCTGTTAAGGGAAACTGGAATTCACATATCTTTAAAAATCAGAATCCCGTAATACTTGAGCTTGGATGCGGCAAAGGTGAATATACTGTAAGCCTGGCCCGGATGTTCCCGCAAAACAACTTTATCGGAGTCGATATCAAGGGAGCCCGGATGTGGAGGGGAGCCAAAACGTCAAATGAGCTCTGGATGACAAATGTTGCTTTTCTCCGTACCCGGATTGAATTTATTACCTCATTTTTTAAAGAAAAAGAAGTGGATGAGATCTGGATAACATTTCCCGACCCCCATCCCGGACCAAAAAATTCAAACAAGAGACTCACATCTCCGTCATTTCTCGGCAAATACCTTCAATTCCTGAAAGAGAATGGTATTATACATCTTAAAACAGATAATATTGAACTATACAAATTTACAGGCTCAGTCGTAAGGAATTATAACCTGGAATTACTTATTTCAACAGATGACCTTTATTCACTGCAACCGGAGGCTAAAACAATAAATCCGGAAATTACCGGCAGTCTCAGTCATCCGGGAGAACCTGTATCCTTCTTTGAGAATATCCTGTCGATAAAGACACATTATGAAAAACAATTTCTTCTCAAAGGGATGAAAATAACGTACCAGTCCTTCCGTCTGAAGAAAGAAAACTTCCTGAACTATGGCGAGAGCAGAAAAGAAAGCTGAAAATGATTTTTTCTCAATGGTTTATGAAGTCACAAAGCTTATCCCCTATGGACGAGTAACTTCATATGGAGCAATTGCCCGCTATCTTGGGTCAGGCAGATCGGCAAGAATGGTAGGATGGGCTCTGAATGTCTCCCACAGCCGCAGGGAATTCATCCCGGCCCACAGGGTGGTCAATCGCAGCGGGCTGCTGACAGGAAAGCACCATTTTGGAAACTCATCAACAATGGAACAATTGCTTTCCAATGAAGGGATCATTATTGAAGATGACAAAATCGTCAATTTCAGGGAAAGATTCTGGGATCCTCTTAAAGAGCTGCCTCTTCTTATAGATCTACAAACTTTGTGAATCCTTTGTGAAATCCTTTGCAGTATCTGGAAATTATAGTAAAATTGCATCTTGTTTATATTTAATTTAAATAAAAATAACAGGATCGATGTTTTCCAAAGACAAAATATTAACAACCCTCTCCTCTGTTATTCATCCGGGAACAGGTAAAGATCTTGTTACTCTTGGAATTGTTTCCGATATAAAATCTGATGAAAATGGCATTT
This sequence comes from uncultured Bacteroidota bacterium, assembly GCA_937864815.1. GTDB lineage: Bacteria > Bacteroidota > Bacteroidia > Bacteroidales > VadinHA17 > LD21. The sequence continues at coordinate 8,270 of CALMJY010000025.1, read as the reverse complement.
CAATGGTTCTTACTCCTGAGAAATCAAACGATCCTTTCATATCATCAGTCAGGAGCACTATTGTCAAAACACTGAAAGAATCGCTTGGGCCGGATGCATTTGTAAATGAAATAAAAATTGAACCCAGGGTAACTGTCGGCAAAAAACATCAGGAGAAACCAAGGGAAATCCTGCCCTATGTAAAAAACATTATTGCGGTTTCATCAGGTAAGGGAGGGGTTGGTAAAACAACTGTTGCGGTTAATCTGGCCATTTCACTTGCAAAAAAAGGATTCCGTGTCGGATTACTCGATGCCGATGTATTCGGACCTTCTGTTCCCAAGATGTTCAATGAGGAGAATTACAGGCCCGAAGTGAAAAGGGAAAATGATATGGACAGGATCCTTCCTCTTGTAAAGTACGGAGTAAGGGTTCTCTCGACCGGTTTTTTTGTCGATCCGAAGGATGCAGTCATATGGAGAGGACCGATGGCGTCTAACTTCCTCAAACAAATGATCATGCAGGGTGAATGGGGAGAACTTGATTTCTTCCTGGTAGACCTTCCTCCCGGCACAAGTGATATACATCTTACACTGGTACAGGAAGTTCCTGTTACAGGAGCCATTGTTGTTACCACTCCTCAGGAAGTGGCACTGGCAGATGCTGTAAAAGGTATTTCAATGTTCAGGACTGAAAAAATAGATGTTCCTGTTCTTGGTCTGGTTGAAAATATGTCCTGGTTCACACCTGCTGAGCTTCCGTCGAACAAATATTATATTTTCGGTAAAGACGGGGGAAAAAAACTAGCAGAAAAAATGGAAGTTGAATTACTTGGACAGATTCCACTGGTACAGAGTATTTGCGAGGGTAGTGATAAAGGAAGTCCGGTTGCACTTGATGATTCAATAACCGGCAATGCATTCCTTGAACTGTCTGACAGGCTTTTATTGAGTATTGATAAAAGAAACAGGGAATTAAAACCAACTCATAAAGTTCAGATAACTATATAGATATGACTGCGATTAGTATTAAAGACCGTGTTTCAAAAGCCCTTGAAAGAGTAAGACCTTACCTTCAGTCAGATGGAGGTGATATCGATCTTATTGAAGTCACTGACGACATGACTGTAAAAGTTAAGCTTACCGGAGCATGCCATGGCTGCCCTTACAGTATGCAAACCCTTAAGGCAGGCGTTGAACAGGCAATAATCAGAGAGGTTCCTGAGATAAAGAGAGTTATTTCGGCCTGAGAATCAGGATCACCTCAATTTTAATTACCTTTGAAATACTATACACAGGTTAAGTCAGTTATAGTATTAAAAGTCTGTTTTTGGCTTCAGATAAAACGTCATATAAATACCTGGTAATACTGGGGCTCTCCATGCTCCTCACTGAGTGTTCGATAGAAAAAAATACGGACACTACCCGTTTTTACCACAATATGACCGCCAGGTATAACATCTATTTTAATGGTTATGAGAATTTTAAGGAGGGCGTTGCTAAAATATCCGTCAATTACAGGGATGATTTTGCAGAGGTGCTCAAAGTATTTGAGTTCAGCGATCCTTCTACTGTATCATTCTGTAGTTCTGATATGGAAAGAGCAATACAGAAAGCTTCCAAGCTCATTTCCCTTAAATCAATGACCGCCAAACCTGAAATTGATGACAGGAATGATATTTCGGAAAAGGAAAGAGAACTCCTTGACAGAAAAGAATACAACGACTGGGTTGATGATAGTTATCTTCTGATAGGAAAGGCACGCTTTTACAAGCATGAATACAAGGAAGCTGCTGCGCTCTTTGAATATTCCATAACATCAGCAAATGACCCGTGGATTAAAAATGAGGCAAGTATCTGGCTGGCAAGAGTTCATAATGAAACCGGAAATTTCATTGAATCCCTGAGGTTACTCTCTGAATTGGGAATACCACCAGAATCCTCAAAAGGTTTCCGGTCAATGTACCACAGTACAATGGCCGACCTGTTCGTAAAACAAAAAAGATATGCTGAAGCAATAGATCCCTTGAGGAAAGCCGTTGAACAGGCATCTGGCAAAAGAACCAGATATCGTCTCTATTTCCTCCTGGCTCAGCTTTATGATCAGACAGGTGATGATTCAGAGGCCACAATCTATTACAAAAAAGTAATAAAGATGAGACCTCCATATGAAGTTGAATTCTATGCAAGGATTAAGCTGCCGGGAGTGCTGGATGTGGAAACAATGAATACCAGTGAGATAAAAAAGGAACTCGAAAGGATGCTTAAAGACTCCAAGAATCAGGATTTCCAGGATCAGATCTATTTCGCACTCGGAAATCTGTCAATGAGGGAAGGTGATGAGGAGGAAGCAATAAAATATTTCAGATTGTCGGCATCTGCACCTTCAATAAACCAGAATCAGAAGGGGAGATCTTATCTGGCGCTGGCAGATTATTATTATAAAAAACCGGCATATATGGATGCCGGAATGTATTATGACAGTGCAATGTTCTTTATAGATGAAAAATACCCTGATTATCAGAATATTAAATCAAAATCACAAAATCTGAATGCACTTGTTACCGAGTTGAGAGTAATTCAGTATGAGGATAGCCTTCAGAAGGTGGCGGCCATGAGTGATGCCGAAAGGAATGTGGTTATATCCGGAATAATAGCCCAGGTAACAAAGGCTGAAAGCGAAGGTACTACATCCGACTACACTGACAGGTACAACATGGGCCAGTTTTATGAGAATGAAAGGCGCTTCCAGAATCAGATTGATCAGGAAGGAAAATGGTATTTCTATAACCAGTCGGCTCTTGCATTCGGAAGAACTGAATTCAGAAGGAGATGGGGAGAAAGAAGATTTGGGGACAACTGGAGAAGATCAAATAAGGCAATAGTTGAATTTGTGCAGGACCAGGAGGAAGGTGATTCGCAACAACAGAAATCAGATACTGCATCTGCAAAGTTTGATAACAAGAGTCCTGAGTTCTATCTGCAGAATCTGCCTCTCAATGATTCGCTTCTGGCTATTTCAAATGAGAAAGTGGCTACTGCCATGCTTAATGCCGGAAGAGCTTTTGCAGAAAGGATAAATGATCCTGATATGGCTACCGTAACATGGGAAACTCTGACTCAAAGATTTCCTGATAATGAACTTGTGCCTGAAGCCCTTTTCAATCTTTACAGGATAAATAAAGAGATAAACGGACCAAAATCTGAAACTTACAGACAGGAATTGCTGACTGCTCATCCTGAAAGTGAATTTGCAAGGATCCTGTCCGATCCTGAATATTATGAGAAGAAAATGGCTGATATAAAGATGGCAGGAAGCCTATATCAGAAAGCATATGATCTCTACCTGGCCGAGAATTTCAATGAGTCAGTTACGGTCGTTGATGATGCTCTGAAAAGATTTCCGCAGGATGACCTGATCCCTAAATTTATGCTGCTCCGTGCCTTTAATATAGCAAGACTCACAGATGAGAGAGGATTCAAGGAGGAACTTTCAAAACTCATCAAAGCGTGGCCGCAGTCAGATGAGAGTAAAAAGGCAAATGAAATTTCTGCATACCTGAACCAGAAATTACCTGAGCTTAAAGTAGAAGAAGACAGGCAGATTGCCCAGGAACTATATGTTGCCGATACTACTAAGGCTCATGTATTTGCCCTTGTAATTAACAATCCGGCATTCAATATCAACCAGGCTACATTTGATGTAATCAGCTATAATATTGACAACTACACAAACAATAACTACAGAACCGAAGGATCCCTTGTTGACAATAAATTCATTCTGATTACAGTATCAGGATTCCAGGATTATAAGACAGCACTGGCTTACTATAACGGCTTCCTCGTTGAAAAGAATGTGAGAAATGTGTCAGGCAGTAAAATGTATACTTTCCTCATTAATGATGAGAATCTTGTGATTCTTAAGGGTGACAAAAACCCTGATCGCTACAATATCTTCTTTATGGAAAAATACCTCCGATGAGAAAAATAAGAATTCTGTGGACCGATGACGAGGTTGAAGCTCTCAGTTCTCATATTTTCTTTCTGCAGGAAAAAGGATATGAGATAGACACCTGCTCAAATGGAAATGATACAATTGACCTGGTAAGGCAAAATTCCTATGACCTGATCTTTCTTGATGAACATATGCCGGGACTGAGCGGAATTGAAACTCTGAGACTAATCAGGGAGGTCCGGACAGATATCCCCGTCGTAATGATTACGAAAAGCGAGGAAGAGGAGATTATGGAATCAGCTATCGGATCTGAAATTGCCGATTATCTTATTAAACCGGTCAAGCCAAACCAGGTCCTCCTTACTATCAAGAAAATATTGGATCAGAGGAGGCTTATAACTGAAAAAACCACAACAGACTATCGTCAGGATTTCACAAAAATATCGGGAATGTTATCATCTGCCTCCAGGTACACCGACTGGACAGAACTGTACCGGAAAATAGTATTCTGGGAATCGGAACTTGAAAAGTCATCAGACCAGGGTATGGCAGAAATACTGAGTTTACAGGAAAATGAAGCCAATAACCTGTTTTCAAAATTTATTGCCGGAAATTATCTCGACTGGATGAAACCGGATACAATTAATAAGCCTGTGATGTCTCCCTCACTATTTTCATCCAAAATATTTCCCAGGATGAAGGAAAAGGTTCCCCTGTTTTTTATCCTTATTGATAACCTGAGGTTTGACCAGTGGAAGACAATCTCAGCCGAATTATCAGGTCTTTACAGGATTATAGAGGAAGATATCTACTTCAGTATACTTCCGACAGCAACACAATTCTGCAGGAACTCAATATTTGCCGGAGTAATGCCATCTGTTATTTCCGAGACAATGCCTCAGTACTGGGTAAATGAGGATGAAGAAGAGGGCAAAAATAATTTCGAGGAAGAGCTCTTCAGGGCTCAGCTGGCAGGAAAGGGACTGAAGTACAAATGGTCATACAACAAAATCCATAACAGCGTTGAAGGGAAAAAAATCAATGACAGGGTAAAATCTTTACTTTCAAACGACATCAATATCCTGGTATTCAATTTTGTTGATATGCTGTCACATGCAAGAACCGAGATAGGTGTGATCCGCGATCTTGCCACCGAGGAACCAGCCTACAGAAGTCTGACAAGATCGTGGTTCCTTCATTCATCACTTTTTGATCTTCTTAAAATCCTTGCAAAATACCAGGTCAGGGTAGTATTCAGTACTGATCACGGAACTATCAGAGTACAGAATCCCGTCAAAATAATTGGCGACAGAAAGACCTCCTCCAACCTCAGATACAAAATGGGCCGTAACCTAGATTATGATCCCAGAAGAGTTTTTGAGCTGAAAGAACCCGAAAAGGGTATGCTCCCGAGATCAAATTTAAGCTCCAGGTATATCTTTGCAATGAATAAGGATTACCTGGTCTACCAGAATAACTATAACCATTATGCTGCCTATTACAAAGATACTTTTCAGCATGGAGGAATCTCAATGCAGGAAATGATGCTGCCGGTAGCATATGTTGAACCGGTTTAGACATGAAGATAACAATAAAGGATAAGAGACATCTTCACTCAGCTGCAAAGGAGCTGATATATCATACACAGGGAAACAAGATCCTTGCATTTTACGGTGCGATGGGTTCAGGCAAAACTACTATTATAAAAGCCATTTGCGAGATCCTTGGGGCTACTGACATTGTTACAAGCCCTACCTTCACACTTGTTAATGAATATAAAACTTCAACAGGAGAGTCTTTATTCCATTTTGATTTCTACAGGATCAAAAAAACAGAGGAGGTCTTTGACTTTGGTATTGAGGAATACTTCTCAAGTGATTCTTACTGTTTCATGGAATGGCCTGAACTTATTGAGGATATACTTCCCACAGGAACTGTCCGGATACAGATTGAAGTAACTGATGACGAACAACGGATATTGCATCTTTCATAACCTGATCATATTGCTCTGTAGATCAAATTTATTTACCTTTGAAGAAATAACCCTCTTCATGATATGAATGAAAAAAGCAGGAGCGGAAAGATAAACCTTGGTAATGAAGCTTTCATGCCCAAGGAAGAGCAGCTTGAAACTGCAATCAGAAACAGACATATCTCCATAGGAATTCCCAGCGATCCAAAAGAGGATGAAAAACGTGTGGCCCTCACACCTGAAGCTGTAAGTCTTCTTGTGGAAAAGGATAATGAAGTTATCGTTCAGAAAGGAGCCGGGCTGGGAGGCAATTACAGCGATAAGGATTACAGTGAAAATGGGGCGATAATAACCGATTCACTTGCAAGAGTATATGGTGCTGACGTTGTGATTAAAGTAGCACCTTTTTCAGAAAAGGAAGCCGATTATCTTAAAGGCAACCAGGTAGTTTTATCCTACCTTAACGTGCTCATGCTTAATGAAGATATCCTGAGTAAACTTATAAGAAAAAAGGTAACTGCAATTGCTTTCGAAAAGATCCGTGACAAAAGTGGTATAATGACTGTTGTCGAGTCGATGAGTGAGATTTGCGGTATCACTTCTGTACTGGTAGCTTCGGAATACCTCAGTAATATGCATGAAGGCAAAGGAGTAATGCTGGGAGGAATCACAGGGGTAACTCCTACCGAGGTGGTAATACTAGGTGCCAACACAGCAGGGGAATCGGCAGCCAGGGCAGCCATCGGACTTGGATCAACAGTTAAGATATTCGATGAATCACTTGATCGTCTAAGGCGATTCCAGAATCTTCTTGGCCAGAGGCTGCAAACATCAGTATTCCACCCGCAGGTACTGAAAAAGGCGCTGAAATCAGCCGACGTTCTTATAGGCGCAATCGAACTCGAAGACCTCAGGCCATGGTACTATGTCACTGAAGATATGGTCAGAACCATGAAGAAGGGTGCAGTAATAATCGACCTTAGCATTGACAGGGGAGGCTGTATAGAGACAACAGAATGCAGGGCACTACAGGATCCTGTTTACGAAAAATTCGGAGTTATCCATTTCTCGGCCTGGAACCTGCCATCACGGGTGGCAAGATCTGCATCAATTGCTCTCAGTAATGTTTTTGCCCCGTTGCTGCAGAGGATGGCTGACGCAGGGGGAATTACACAGCTGCTTAAAAATGACAGGGGTGTAAGAAGCGGTGCCTACCTGTATAATGGAATGCTGACAAACGAAACACTTGGACAGAAGTTTGGAATAATATCAAAAGACCTGGACCTGCTGATCTCGGCATTCTGATATTATAAAAATTTCAGAATATTTTTGTTTTCAAGGATCTCTATCTTAGCTTTTCTCCCGATATAAAAGGCACGATTGTCTGGAATGTGCCCGGCAGGAAAATTGAAAAAGACTGGATAATTATATTCCCTTACATTATCAATAACGGTATCCTCAACACTCTTTCCCCAGGATACTTTCGTTTCATTAAGATCATTCATCCCTCCGATTATAAGAGCTGATAATCCTTTTAATTTGCCAGCCAGTTTCAGAGATACAAGCATCCTGTCAATGTGGTAATAGAACTCACCCACATCCTCAAGAAACAATATTTTACCTTCAGTTTCAGGTTCAGCAGGAGTTCCGATCAGGCTGTAAACCAGCGAAAGATTTCCGCCGCTTATCTCTCCTTCAGCTGTTTCGGGATTGTATACAGTTCCCGACCACTCAACCATATCAAGGCTTCCGAACAACGCCTGCTTCAGCGTACTGAAAGTCTCTTTTGATTTCGAAGGATTATTGAAATTGAGAGGCATATCAGAATGAACAGAGACTATATTGCAGACCTCACTAAGCCAGTTATGCAGTACTGTAATATCACTGAATCCGGCATACCATTTGGGATTCTTCTGCAAAGCTGAAAAATCCACCCTGCCAATGATCCTTAATAATCCATATCCGCCTCTCGAGCAAATGACAGCTCTTATATCCGGATCATTTGTCATCTCCTGCAGATCTGACAATCTTTCTTCATCACTTCCGGCAAAAGGGCCTGATTGATTTCCTGCATATCTGCCTGTCTTCACTTTAAGGTCCCACTGTTCCAGATATGCCACCGCCTCATCAAGTCTGGAAGGATCTATGAACCAGGAAGGTGATATAATCCCCACTGTATCACCCGGTTTCAGAAAGGGAGGTTGAATCTTTGACATATAATGTCCTTTGATTGTAGTTCCAAATAATCTGTAAAAATAGCAAATTGGAATTAATCCCTGCTCTCCAAACTCCAGGCACCCCAAACTCTATGCACTCCAAACTTTTATTATTAACTTTGTCCGCTTTGATTAATTGCATTGAATAA